>CAZPCO010000240.1:0-5680 GCA_964585025.1 uncultured bacterium
TGATTTTCAAACCCGGCGAAGAGTATTGCCTGAAATGATCCGAAGGTTGTAAAGGCTAATCAACCGCAATGCCGATAGTTAGAGATGCATAGGCCAGCACAACGGTTATGGTCAGACCAAGAAGCGCCAGTAGCCCTCGAAAAATAGTGCCGGTTGTTCTTGCAAAGCTCGATTCGTCTTCATCTGCAGGTGTGAAAATGCGTCGGAAAAAGCTTTGTCCGCAGAGATAAGTGGCAATGACAGTGAGCGACTGAAAGAAGATTACTCCCATTGCTGAAGGTGGCTGCGATGGAAAACTCGGAATGAGAATAAAGTAGCAGAGTGATAGAAGCCAGCAAAGCACAAGTAATTTCCTGGTCATAGGAATCTCCTAAATTTTTTCAACTCTGAAATGGCTTTCAGCAAGCATATTGATGAAGCTTAGAGGCAGTTCAGCTCTTATGTTTACAATGCCTTCGTTCCATTCCTGTGAATGAATCCGACCGATGGTCATCGCTTCGCCGATAAATGGTGAACCAATCGGCAGGCTGATTTCAACTTCGCGGCGGTTGCGGCGCATGATCGATTCGATTTTCGTTTTGAGTAGGTCGAGATTGGTACCTTCGGCCGCCGAAACCATGATATGGTCAGGATAGGCGGCAGCGAGCAGTTCTTCTGAGACTGCCGATCCAAGATCGATTTTGTTGAAAACATATATTCGTTCATGGTCGGCGGCACCGATTTGGTTGAGAACCTCGTCGACCGCTTTCAGATGCTCTCTGAACTGCGGGTCTGAAACGTCGCAGACGATCAGCATGACTTCTGACTGAGTTACGCACTCGAGGGTTGCCTTGAAGGCACTGACCAGGCCGTGTGGCAGCTTGCGGATAAAGCCGACCGTATCGGAAATGATGCACCAGTGCCCTTCGGGTAGTTCAACGCGGCGCGCGGTCGGGTCAAGGGTCGTGAACAGACCGTTGCACATCTTGACGTCGCTGCCGGCCAGAGCGTTCAACAGCGTAGATTTGCCGGCATTCGTATAACCTACCAGCGAAAACAGCGGCGCGAAACGGTCGTTGCGTTTGCGGCCCTGCAGTTCGCGTATTCTGTTGACCTTATCGAGTTCTTCGTTAAGGTGTTTGATCTTGATGTTGAGAATGCGTCTGTCGGTTTCGAGCTGGGTTTCACCTGGCCCTTTGAGACCGATACCACCGCGTTGACGTTCCAGATGCGTCCACATGCGCAGCAGACGGGGAAGTTGATATTGATGCAGGGCTAGTTCTACCTGCAGTTTGCCTTCCCGGGTCGTGGCATGCGCCGCAAAAATGTCGAGAATTATCGATGTGCGGTCTTTAACAGATAGACCGGTACCTGCTTCCAGGCTTTTGATCTGCATGGCGCTCAATTCATCGTCGACGGCAACAAATTCAGCCTCGCATTCCTCGGCGATACGGCCAACTTCTTCGATTTTGCCGGTGCCAAAATATGTCGAGCGCGAGATGCTCGGACGTTTCTGAATGACCGTGCCGACCATTCTGGCCCCAAGGGTTTTCAGAAGTTCGGCAAGTTCATTCAATGAATGGATGATTTCGGCTTCGGTTTGTTCTGGCAGTTGAACTGCGATTCCGATTACCTTCGGAACACTCTGTCTGACGTTATGAAGTTTTGGCAACCTGTTTGTCCCCGTTGGAAAAATTCTTACAATGCTATCGCAGCGGGGTTATTTCTTCAATGCATTGTGCTATAATTCCTGAAAGAGCAGATTTATCGGGTTTGTAACCTGAAGACTTTGCCGCAATGCCTGTCAAAGATTTGCCCATTGTTGGCTGATTTCGAGGTGGGTATGAGCAGAGGAGGTCAGTATGGCTTTTCCAAGAGTATTTCATCTTCCTGGTCTCGATCTGGAAACCTTGTGCGCTGGCAATCCCGACCATCATTCGGCGGTTATCATTCTTCATGGACTGAGTGTTTCAAAAGAAGTTCAGATGCCAGAATTAGAGCGCCTCAGAGCCGCAGGTTTTTTTGCCATAGCTGCAGATGCGCCGCATCACGGATCGCGCCATGATGGTCTGCTCGATCTTTCAAACCAGATGAATGCGCATTCCCGGCATCACATTTTTCTTTCAACCGTTCTGCAGCACGCTTCCGAAATTTCCCGGCTGGTGGCCCAGTTGCGTGACAGCGGTAAGAAGGTTTGTGTCAGCGGAATTTCGATGGGAGGTTTTGTCGCTTTCGCTACCTTGCGCACCGAAAACCGCCCTGACCTGATTGCACCATTTATCGCCTCTCCGGATTTTCGATCTCGTGAACCGGCCGATCGGTTGCCGGCGAGCCCGGCTGAAACAAGCGGTCCTGCAGACTTTATCGAACAGGTTTACCCGGCCGGTCTTTTTATGGTGACTGCCGGCCTCGATACCTCGGTCAGTCCGGTTCATGCCCGGCGTTTTGCCGAGAAGCTGAAGCCGATTTATCAGCGCTGTCCAGAAAAACTCGAATATTATGAATATCCGCAATCAGAACATATGATGCGGCCTGCCGACTGGTTCGATGCCTGGGAAAAATTCATCGAGCGCCTGCAGCGTGAGGGTTTCTGATGTTCACTTTCAATCCGATCGGTTATCTTCGCTGTGACCGCGATTATCACCAGGAACAGCCGATGCAGGGAGTTCTTTCGGAAGCAGGTGGTTATGTAGAGCTTGTCAAAGGATACAACTACGAGCAGGGTCTCAAGGATCTTGCCGGTTTCGATCGTATCTGGCTGCTCTATGTATTTCATCATAATTCTACCTGGAAGCCTTTGACCAACCCGCCATATTCTGATGGCCGGGGGCGTAAAGGCGTTTTTGCCACAAGATCACCATATCGCCCCAATCCGGTTGGGCTCAGTTGCGTAAAACTGCTTGGCATCAGCGGCAATCGCCTTAATATTGCCGGTTCTGATTTGCTCAACAATACTCCGGTTCTTGATATCAAACCCTATATAAGTGAATTCGACAGCTTTCCTGATGCCCGGCGCGGCTGGCTGGAAAACGTCTGCAAGGAAGAATATTCGATCGTTTATGAGCCGATGGCTTCAGAACGACTAGAGTTTCTCAAGACTGAAGGAGTCGACCTTTCAGGAGTTATAAAAACCCAGTTGGGGCACAATCCGTTCGATGCAACGCGCAATAAGTTTGTCAGATCAGAGAACACCCAAATTCTACGCTTCAGAAGCTGGCGTATTGCGTTTTTCGTAGAGGGCCGTGTTGCCAGAATCATTCAGATTTATTCCGGTTATGAGCATTTTATCGAACCGCTTGGTAACGATTCTCCAGCAGATATGGCTCTGCACCTGCTCTTCGTCGAAAAATTTCGATCCATTGAAGATTGATCGATCAAGCATGAATTTATGTGCTGATAGTGAGCAGCCTCTGCAAATATGTCTGAAAATATTGTATAGTTGTCGAGGCAGATATTTATGAGGAGGATTGCATGAGCGCACTGGTTACCGTTGGTGTCAACACTCTGGCATTTTATGCTATATCGAAGATGGTCCCCGGATTCAAGATCAGGGATGAAAAAACTGCCCTGATCATGGCTCTGGCGTTCAGTTTTCTGATGGTTGTCGGCGGGCTGCTGGTCGCGCCGTTCATGATCATTTTTGCGGTTCTGATGTCGATAATTTCGATTATTCCGATTATCGGGCCGTTGCTGGCAGGTTCGGGCATGCTTGTCGGAACCTTCATCGTCAGTTTCGCCCTGACTGCAATCATGCTGATGGCCATCGACAAGTTGATGGAAGATTTTGAAATGTCTTCGCCGGCCGTGGCCGTGGTAGCTTCAGGTCTGCTTGCCCTTCTGAACGTGCTGATTCGCGGCATCATCGGATTCTGAACGTCCGGTGTCATTTTGTGGTAGAATGATAAGGTAACTTTAATCAGCCGTCGTCGGTCTGACCGGGCGTGGCGCTCCTGATGATCGTTGCAATCTTATCAAAGGAGCCACAGACATGACTGGTAAAACAGGCGAACGTGTCGTTATCGGCGGCATCTACAAATGCCAGGAGCATCCAGAAGCGACGAAAACATTTGCAAAAGGTACGGTTTTTCTACCGTGCGGCCGTGCTGGCAGCCACGGAACTACCTGGGTTCTGGTGCGCAAGACTCAATAATCAGGGGCAAAAAAATTTAATGCCAGATTGGCGCCGCAGGTGAAGTGCAACTCTGCCTCCGGCGCCTGTTTGCAGCAGGTTGCAAAATCTGGTCGGGTTGCATAAAATAGAAACAAAGATGGAGGATTATGAGGATGAGTCACGCGTGTACCAAATGTCGCGGAACGGGTAAATGCCCTGTCTGCGGCGGCTCAGGAAAATTCAACAGCAATCTTGTCATCCCGGGCAACAGCTTCAGAGACAAGGATGTCTGCCCCTTCTGTCGTGGTCAGCAGCATTGCAGCGAATGCCATGGTGCCGGCCAGGTTGAAGTCGACGGGCAGAGGCTGTTCCGTACTCCCTTCAGCTGAGCGATGCTGAAAAAAATGCTGCGGTTGTCTTCGGTTGCGTTGTTTTTGACGCTGCTGTTTACTGCCGCGCTTATGGCGACAGAGATCAGGGTGTTCAAGCTGTATTACTCCAGCCCCGAAGCAGTTGCCCGAACCTGCGAAGCACTTTTTCGCGGTCAGGCTAATTTTGCCGCGGCACCGTCGATCAATGCTCTGGTTGTCAATACCGACGACAAAGAGCTGTTCGGTGAAATCGAAAAGCTGGTGGCAGAACTCGATCGCAGGCCGTTAACCCTGCGGTTCACGGTTCGAAGCCTTGGCAGCAGCAGCGAAGATCTGCGTCGTCTGCGTATGACCGCCGGAAAATTTCCCGATCTGAAGAATGAGCGGCAGGTTACCAACCGGCAGAGCGAGCGCAGCATCACCGTGCTTGAAAATGCCAGGGCGCAGTTCACTGACGACCAGGTCAGGGTTTTTTCATTGCCGGGCTGGTATGGTCCTGAAGTCGTGCAGTTGACGACTTCTCATGGGCTCAAGGTTTCCGGGCGTGTCACCGGCAAAGAAACGGTCATGATTCAGGTCTGGTATGCCCAGGAAAACGGCGCTGACACCGAACAGTTGCTGACCGAGCTCGAGGTCGCAGTTGGGCAATGGGCTGAGTTTGGCGGTCTGATGCAGGATGGCGGGCGTAAAAACCGTTCGGTCGAAGCTGGCAAAGACGGCGGTCTGACGGTAACCGGGGGCAAAAGTCAGACCGACAGCCGGTTTGCCATTCGCGTAGATCTGCTTAGATGAGTATCAGCCCGTCACCTGGCCATACGACTGGTAACTTCATTTGAATGATCGTATGACTGTGGAACCACAGTCACATTTGTTTTCACAGAACGGAAATAGCTTTGAGTCAATTTACGGTAACTGGCCTCCGTCCGTAATTGTCCAGCCTTTGCCTACCAGCGTGGCTCGAGCTGCCGCAGCAGCGGCGGAATATTTTATCGGGCTGGCACCAAAAGTTACATTGTTTTGCACAGGTTGCGCGGCCCAGCCTGTCAGCAGAGAATCATAGTTGGCGGTAGAAAAGTTTGTGGCATTATTCAGCATATACTGCATGTTGGTGACCTTAGTCACATTCCAAGTGCTGATATCCTGATTAAAACTTGTGGCACCAGAAAACATGGACTCCATTTCTGTTACGCTTCCGACATTCCAGCTTCCAATATTTTGG
>CAZPCO010000241.1:0-5634 GCA_964585025.1 uncultured bacterium
GGACAGATACGAGGCGGCCAAGTGGCTCACCATGCGCCGATGGCTGGAAGCCAATTCCGACGACGAGTTCGCGAAAGATGTTCGAGCCAGATTGACCTCGGAACCAGAGCGTTATGCTTCTTGCACGCGTGAATACCTGGGCTGGGGCGTTTTCGCGCTGATGGCGCGGTGACGAAGGGATTACCGCGCGACTCAGAATTTCCGGTTACGACTGGTGTTATGTGGGACCTGGAGGTTGTTTGGGAAGCTATTCACTGCTACACCGGCTAAAATGACGCTGTAAGCGGAGTTATCAATATAACTACTTGTCAGTGTGTTGATATGTAATGTCTGCGCTGCCCTGGTTGCCGCATGCGGCTTATTCATGGTAGATTCAGTCTGTGGTTGGCTGAAATCAGCAACAATTTTTCCCTTTTTAGGAATGAGAGATGAAAAAGCTCCTTTTGATTTTGCTGGCAGTTTGCACTGTTTGCCCGGTTGTGGCGGAGATTACCAATAATACAGGCGATTCAAGAGTCATAGATAGACTGACAGTTCTGCGCGGAATGGCTCAGACGATTATTGTTGACAGCGCTCGATCAGTAGATAACTCTAGAGAGGGACTTGCCAGAATGGGTGATTCCATCGATATGAATGCAGTTCCCGATACCATTCGTCAGATTCAACAGAATACTGGCGAAAAACTCAAGGGAATCAATGACCGGTTCGAATCAATTTCTTCGGAAACATCGCCAGGCGAGGCCGAAGTGCAAAGCCTCCTGAAAGATGCTGAAATATTTGCAGGAGTACTTAAAGAAGATAATATGATCGCTATCAGCATTCAAGGAAAGCTTGATCGTGTACTTGCCGGTGGGTCGCTTTCTGCATCAAAGAAAGCACTGGTCGCGAATTATCTTAAGATGACTTGCGACTGCAAAAGGATGCTTACCGAAGTTGAATCGAAGGTGGCCAAAATGCTTGCATTCAAGTTCAAAAACCAGCACAAATGATGTTATGGTTATTGGGCGATTGCTTATAAAGATGTTGCCATTATCTAGTCAGAAAACATAGCAGAAGCGGTTTTTGAAGAATGCAATCGCTTCAACAGCAATTATACAAAGGAAAATTTCAATGACACCAATAAAAACATATTCGTACCCGATCACCGGAAATCCAGAAGAGGTGCTGGAGAAATTTCGCAATCGAATTCAGTCGAAAGGTCTGAACGTAGATGGCGATATCAACAGCGGCGTCGTTTCGGGGTTTGGCTTTAAGGCAACCTATTCTTTGCAGGAAAGCAATCTGACAATCGACGTATTTGAGAAACCATCGATCATTCCCTGGTCGGTGCTGGATGAAAAGATGCGGCCTTGAGCTCCTTCTTTTGATGCATGCGTAGCAATAACCCATAATGATTACGATTAGAGATGGCGGGTAAGTTTGAACCACGGCGGCCTTCTTTGTTTTATGCTTTTATGAAAGGTTACGCGAGAATATGAACCGAAAGCCCTGGCTGGAAGAATGGCTCAAACATGCTGCTTTGACAGGCCTGTTCATCATTCTTCCTCTGCTGGTTGCCAGCGGTCTCGGTTATCACACTCTCTGGATGAAAAAAGAGAGGCGCCTCGATCTGGTTGCGCAGAACCTTGAAACCTCATTGTCGCAGGTTCGTTGCGAAGCCGATGCCGAGGTGTTCTTAAAAAAGCTGGGACGCGGCGTCTGGCATCTGGTGAACCAGTCCCGGAAAACCCCTGAAGACCTGGCCCGGATTCATAAGTCTGTAAAAGCTTTTGTGCCCGTAGATTTCGACATGTATGTGTTTGGAAACCACGGCAAATTGCTGACTCCAGATGCTATCCCCCTTCGCTCCAGGTTTCTTGGCGGTAACCTCTGGAAAATGATCAGCTGCGATCATTTCGAGGCCAGTAAAAGATTTCAGAAACTGCGGCGTCAGCTGAAGGCCTTTCTTGGTAATGAATTTCGCATGGCCCATTTCCTTGATGGCCGCGATAGCGTGACTCCGATCGTTGTTCACCAGAACCCGGGCCAGATTTACTGGGTCAATGATAAAAACAGTCCGGAGTGCGGCATCCTTCTGATTTTCTGGGCCCTGCCTGATATGAACTTCAGATTGCAGAATGTTCTGCACAGGATGCGGCAGAAATTTTCACAATGTCTGGTTGTTTCGGAAGCAGGCGAAATCAGAAAATCGGTAGATGGCCCGTTTGCGACTGCTTCAACAGCTGAACCCATAAACAGAATAGTTGTTATGGGTCAGAAACAATGGTTGAGCGATCAGGGCATTCTCTGGTGCGGCCGGGCAATCGACGATCTCTGGGTTGTCGCATCTCTTCCCGCCGGAATAGAATCGCTATCTTCCATGCAGCGCTATCTGCTGGCAGCAGCCTTTTTTATCGGCCTTTTCGCCTTTTTTATCTATTTCCGGCTGATTTCTGACCGCCTGTTTCTTTCGATACGAACCAAGCTTCTCGCCCTGTTTTTAGTGGCAGTTATCAGCCCGGTTATGTGTTTTACCTATCTGAGTTACCGTTATCTGCTCGATCGCGAATCTTCTCTTCTTGCGGCAGTCATAAGTAACGGCCGTCGTGTCATGGTCAGCTTTGATGAAACTTTCAGGCAGGCCGGCGCCTCATTCATCGAGGATTTCAGAGAAATCGGCCGCATCGCGGTTAACCATCCGCTTCAAGATTTGCGCAGTCTGTTTGAACCGCGAATTCGCAGTAATGACCTTATTCTTTTTGAATTGCGCAACGCCAGCGATGCGACTGTGCTGTTTTCGGTGCAGAATGAGCTCGTTGTAGAAGGCATGCGCCAGGTTTCCGAGGCTTTTACCAGATTCTGTCTGGATAACAGGTTTGGCTCCAGTCTCACCGACAGCATTGATCCTTTGCTTGAAGCCGCAGTACTCAGCCCTGAGGCAGGCCTGCTTTTCCTTTTTAAACGCCCCGACGAGGTGCATCGCATGTTTTTCGGCTCGCTGCCCATGTTTATCTATTGGAATGTCAATTTGCAGCAGCCAGGCCACGCGCTCTACATTTATATTCTTCAATCGGCCGCCCGTCTGGTGAAAAGGCTTCTTAAAAGCAGATTGCAGGAGTCCTGGAAGTCTGGAAACCATTATCCATACACTCTTGCCGCCATGGAAAGCCGTAAAGGCACCTGGCTGCCTGCTCCAGTACGACAGAATAGACAGCTGAGAAATTTTGCCGATCGAATTATCTTCAGCGACAGACCGGAAGAGCTGAAACTGGAAGTGGAGGGCGAAGAATACCTTGTTCTCGGCCAGCGAAGCGTTTTTGCTCCCGGGTACTGTCTGTTTTCCTTCTACCCTTACCGGTTGATCGCGCAGGAAATCGCCAAATTGCGCAAAAACATAGCCCTCGCAATTGCTGGTTTTCTGCTGCTGTCACTGATTTCCGCCTGGATGCTCTCCGATATCTTCCTGTTGCCGGTTGCGCGTCTCGGTAACGGGGTGGCGGCCATAAAAGCGCGCAATACCGATTTCCGCATCGTGCCGGTTCAGCATGACGAGTTTGGTGACCTGGCAATCAGCTTCAACCAGATGATTGCCGATCTCAAAGAAATGAAACTGGCACAGGATGTCCAGGAATCGCTTTTACCGGCGGTGCCGCCAGTTCTCGATGGTTACCGTCTTGCATTTACGAACCGGATGGCATCAGCGGTAGGCGGCGACTATTTCGATGTGCTCGTGCCTGATAAAAACACCGTTTGCATAATTATCGGCGATGTTACCGGGCATGGGGTGAGCTCCGCCCTGGTCATGGCCATGGCAAAAGCGATCGTTTACCAGAGTGTCCGGGAAGGTCGCGACCTGGCCAATCTTTTTGCCGATCTCAATCGGGCCATTTATGCTTACTTCAGCCGGCCACCCGTTAGAAAGATGATTACGCTGTTTGCTGCTACCATGGATCTTGCAACCGGCAAGGGATTGTTTGTCAATGCCGGTCACAATTTTCCCATAATGCTTGGTGCTGACGGTAGCTGCACAGATCTGGCATCTGTTAATCTGCCTGTCGGCGCGATGAAGAACATCAGACGCCTCGATACCTGTGAATTCTCCCTGAATCCGGGTGCAACAATTGTATTTTATACCGATGGCCTGATAGAGGTGACTGACCCGGCCAAAGAACAGTATGGATACAGCCGCTTGAAAGACATGCTTGCAACCAGGGCTGCCCTTGAACCCGAAAAACTTGCCGGTGACCTGATGGCTGCCTATGATGCCTGGCTGGCCGGCGGTGAGCCTGATGATGACGTCACTCTGATCATTTTGCAGCGGCAGGCAGTCGTCTGACCAGAATGAATGTCAGGTCGTCGTCGAGTTCCTGGCGCTGGTAATGCTTGGAAAAGTCGGATAGCAGGCTGTCGCGTATCTCCACAACGCCTTCATCCAGCTTTCCGGAAACAATTTTCTCGACCCTCTCGAGGCCAAATTCCTGCCCTGCCGGATCGGTGCCTTCGATTATGCCGTCGGTATAAAGCATCATCAGTTCGCCTGCAGCTATTTCACCTGTAACTGCTTCATAATTGCTGCGTTTGACGGATACCCCGAGAGGCAGCGAGTTATGTTCAATCTGTCTGACCGTACCGCCTTGGCTGCAAAGAAGCGGAAACGGATGCCCGGCATTGGCCAGTTTGAACTGACCGCTGTTGCTGTCAAAGATCATGGCGCAGAACGTCATCAGTTTCCGGCGCTGCAGAAGATCGAAAATCATGCTGCTGAGGCTTTTCAAAATGGTTGTCAGATCGGAATCATAAGAGGCGAATCTGAAAACCGCGGCTTTAACCATTGCGGTCAATATCGAGGAACTGACCCCGTGGCCGGTTACATCGCCGAGAACTACGAGGTAACGATGGTCTGGAAGCTTGAACATGTCTGCATAGTCGCCGCCAACGTCTGCTGCCATGCGATTATAGATCAGGCATTCAAAGCCTGCCACTTCCGGGCATCTGGCTGAAATCAGGCATTGCTGAACCGCCCCTGCCAGAAGCATTTCCTTGATTTCAAGCATCATCTGGTTGAAAGTTCGGCCAAGATCTCCCAGTTCGTCCTGGTTGCCGATTTCAACTCTGAAGTCTGTGTCGCGACGGCGCAAAGCTCTGAGACCGAGATCAAGCTCTGCAATCGGCTGCAGGAAAGTTTTTGAAAGTAATAGACCGGTTAAAACTGCAATGATCAGAATCAGGGCAACTACCAGATAGATCTGTGACCTGAGTCGGGCGATATCCGTATCGATTTCGGCAACCGGAAAAAGGCAGGCGATATAAAACCGATGCAGCTTTACTCCCGGCAGACAGGTAGCAAGGAATCTGCGCTTCTGAAACTCTATGTTCGCCTCTTCGACTTTGCCGGTATGCATGCAAATCTTGAAAAGGTTGTGAAGCTTTTCTTCCTGCACCGCATCGGTGCCAAACCATTTTTTATCATCCGGCAGAAAGGCGACAACCTTCAGGGCTGTTGTTCCAAGACTGTAACGCTTTTTGAGAACCTCGTTCAGATACTGGATAATGTTGTTTCTCGCATCGGCGTTCCCGATAAAGTATGACACCGGGCTTTCGGGATTTTCATAATAATTCCAGTACCAGTAAAGGCGCGCTCCTTCGATATCCATA
>CAZPCO010000242.1:0-5629 GCA_964585025.1 uncultured bacterium
TAAGTGCTGAAGTAATGGTAAATTCTATCGACCAGAACCGTAGGCAGTTCACTGATATCGCTGACGTGCGCCCACATGTTGTCGGTTTCGAGAATTGCAATGATCTTGTCGTCGGCTTCACCGCGATCGACCATCGGCAACCCGCCAACTACACGGGCATGCAGAATGACTTCAGCTCTGGCAATCGGGCGTTCACTGATAACGCATATATCCAGAGGGTCGCCGTCACCTTTCTTCGCCTTGGGAGAAAGACTGCAGACTCCCTCGCCGCAAAATGTCCGGGGTATGAAACCATAAAGAGCCGGTGGCTGTGACGAAGTACGTTGCGGCCGATCGACCCGCATGTAACCGGTTTCCTTGTCGATTTCATATTTTACCAGGTCATAGGGAGTAATTTCGATGTAGGCCTGCACCAACGATGGCGGCTGCTTGCCAACCTCGAGGCCATGCCAGGGGTGAGGGCGCCAGCGGTAAAAGGGTTTCGGAAATGGCATAGTTAAGCGTCCTTTATTTTGCTGCATAGCAGCATAACACAAATTTTCGTCTTCGTAAACAGCAACCAGATGCACCCGTTAACGAATGTCGAAGAATCTTCCGATAGATAGTTCAGGACAACTTTTTCAGGAGCGGTAAAATGAATACCACCAAAACTCAGTTCAATATCGGAATCGACGGCAGTCACAGTGCCGCAGAGACCCTGAGAGCATCTTCACTGTTCACTTCAAGTCTGCGTCGCAACGAAAGCGCCAGTCTGCTGCGAGGCCGCTGAGCAAATGGAAATTTCCTCGAAACCTCCGAGCGGCATGCGCGATTTTCTGCCGGCCGAGCTGGTCAAAAGACGCTATGTCATCAATACCATTCAAAATATCTACGAAAAATACGGATTCGTTCCGGTTGAAACCCCTTCGATCGAAAACCTGACTTCGCTGCTCGGCAAGTATGGCGACGAAGGCGACCAGTTGATTTTCCGCATTCTGCATCGTCGTGACAAACTGGCGCGGGCTCTGGAAAAGAGCGCTGTCGAAGAAAAGGATCTTGGCGATCTTGGTCTTCGCTATGACCTGACCGTTCCGCTTGCGCGTCTGATCGCCAATAGTCCGGAATTGCCCAGATTCTTCAAACGTTACCAGATCCAGCCGGTCTGGCGTGCTGACCGTCCGGGAAAGGGCAGATTCCGCGAGTTCCTTCAGTGTGACGTCGACATTACCGGCACCTGCTCTTTACTTGCTGAAGCCGAAGTCTGCTCAGCCGTTGCCGAAGTTCTTCTCAAGCTTAATTTCAGCAACTTTGAAATTCATCTCAATCATCGGCGCCTGCTCAAATGTCTGATCAAAGCTGCCGGTATCAGTCTTGAATTCGAAGGCAGCACCCTGGTAGCAGTCGATAAACTCGACAAAATCGGCATCGATGGCGTGGTCAAAGAACTCGGCCAGCGCGGAATCACCCAGGAACAGACGCAGAAACTCATAGCCCTCATTCAGCGGCCATGTGGTCTCAGCGAAGCTGAAGAAATCGGACGTCTCAGAGCCGGGCTTGCAGGCGATGCCGACGCCCTCGCTTCTATTCAGGAACTGGAAAATCTCTGTGCCCTGCTGAACAGCACTCCGGCATCAGGAAGATTCAATATCGATGCATCTCTGGCCCGGGGTCTCGGTTATTATACCGGCCCCATTTTCGAGATCCGGTCACCGGATTTCTCCGGCAGTCTCGGTGGTGGTGGTCGCTATGACGGCCTGATCGGCATGTTCAAGGGCAGCGAAATCCCCGCTGTAGGTTTCTCGATCGGATTTGAGCGTCTGGTTCATATTCTTGAAGAAAAGAATCTTTTCGGGCCACTTTCCTGCGGTCCCGATGTCATGATCTGTCATTTTGCCGATGTTGCGGATGCCCAGGTTCTCGAAGCAGCCAATTGTCTGCGTGAAGCCGGAGTCAAAGTCGAAATTTACCCGGAAACCCCGAAACTGGGCAAGCAGATAGCTTATGCCGAAAGTGCCGGGGCAGCATTTGCCGCCATAATTGGCGCAACCGAAGCCGAAAATCGTTCACTGTCACTGAAACATCTTGTCTCCGGCGAGCAGCGAACCATGACCTGGAAGGAAACTGCTGCATACATTCTCGGCAACAAAGCCTAGTTCCAGATCAGCTGAAGAAAGCGGAAACGGACACCCCGTTTCCGCATTTTTTTTCGCCGCTGTCTTTTTAGCTAAACTATCGGGGGCATACTTCCGATAATTATTGAAGAAAATAATTCAGGAGGCAGAAAATGAACGTTGGAAATTACAGTCAGTCGACTTTGAACATTTTCAATGGCGGTCAGAGTATCAGAACCAGGGAAACTTCAATCAATCTGGAGAACGAAGGCCGCCACAGCCGCCATACAACAGCTGGAACCGACGATCTGGTCAATCAATTCTGGAACATGACAGATTCAATGCCGCGCCAGAACCAGATCTCCTTTGCCGCATCGATCGTAGCCAACCGTATCATGAAGCAGGGAATCACCGATGAGAATCGTTCGTTTCTTCAGAACATCGGCAACCGTTTCTCTCCTGAAGAAATCGGTAATCTCAAAAAAGAAATCGCCAACCATCCGGCGGTGAAAACCCAGAAAGCCGACGATATTCAGGCTTTTATGCAGAATTTCGACAGGTTCATCGAAAGCCAGAAAGGCAACGATCTTGAACCGACCCGCAGACAGCAGGTCAGCCCCAATCTTAAAAACCCTGACGATATCTTCTTTCAGACCACCAGTGTTCCCAAAATTGACTTCTATCGGGCGGCACTCGCTGTCTGATACTCCCTCTATACGTCTTTGCTCTGTATCGCCGGTCATACCGGCGATTTTTTTTATCTCAGCAGTGAAAGAATACCTGAAGCATTGCTGTTTGCCTGAGCGACCATAGCCCGGGCTGATTCCTGCATAACCTGGTTGCGGGTAAATTCTATCATTTCCTGAGCCATATCAGTATCTCTGATGCGTGATTCAGAGGCTGAAGCGCTGGTGTGCATGCTGCGAAGATTGGTGATCGCATATTCCATACGATTCTGATAGGCACCAAGTCTGGAACGTTCGGCCGAAACAAGATCGATTGCTTTATTGAGTCTGCCCATGGCTTTTTCAGCGCCTTCAACGGTAGTCAGATCGAGACTGTCGACTCCGAGAGCTTCGGCAGTCATTTCCGAGAAGGAGACCTTCATAATTTCGCCCTGGTTGGCGCCAATATGATACTGATTGTCTCTGTCAGCAACATGCATACGAAAGTTGGTATCGCCGACTCCGCTTCTGCTGCCGGCTGTGATTCCGAAGTAGCGCAGAAAGCTTTCACCTGCAGACATTACCGAACCGATGGCAGTGGATTTAACCGCCTTGATACTGACGACGCTCGACCAGGCAACTGAATCACCGACGTTTTCGCGGCCGATGCGTGTAGAAGTGAAAACCATGGCGTTATCGATCTGATCGACGCGCACAGCCACTCCGGCATTCTGCAGGTCAGCGTTGAACTGTGCCTGAAGATCACTGAAGCAGACCATATCGGCAACCGTAGCCACACCTGGTTCTGCAGTCATGGCTTTTGCCATTACCAGAATCGTAGAGTTCCGACTGTCACTCACTTCGATCGCAGCGATATCGTTGTTGGCGAGATCAGCCTGATATTTGCTGAAGCCCCAGACCGATCTGCCGGTATTCTTGTTGCTGACGACCGAACCGCTGTAGACACCATTGTTGAAACCCAGAACATTTGAGGGATGCGCATAGGAAACAGTAATAGAGCTTGCTACAGTAGTTGAAGCGCTGGCCGGAGCCTGGTAAGAAAGTCTGATTTCGCCATTGTCGACGGCAGCACTCAGTCCTTTCACTGCCATGGGGCTTGTGGCAATCTGCATATTGAAGCTGCGGGCAACTCCTTCGAGAGTGCTGTAACCGCTGGCAACTACCAGATTCATAACCTGGCCGCCGGCTGCAACCATGAAGCTTTCAGTCGACGAGAAATAGAGGCCTTCTTCAAGACCACGCGAACCCGCAATCTGAGCGGCCTGAGAATCGAACTGTATATCCAGGCCACTGAGCAGACCAGAAGCACGGTCGCAATCGATCTGTGTGGTTTTTACCACCTGGTCACGGCCAGTCAGGCTCATTTCGATGAGATTGTCTCTGGCAGCACGGATCGTCGAGAACCCGCATGCGTCTATCAATGACTGCGGACCGGCAAAGGTTACGCGGCCCTTTTCACCAATGTAACCGGAAGCTATTTCGAGATAACTGCCAAGATTGGCAACCATGGTCTGTGAGGTAACCACGACTCCCGAAACGGAGCCCGGCATGGCAAGACCTTCTTTTTCATCAGCCATGGCGCTCTGAATCTTTGACGCAAATCCGTCAAGAGTAGTATAGGCATCGATCTGCAGAGAAACCGAGCGGCCGTTTCCATTCAAAGTGAGCGTCTGGGGTTCTTCAAGAAGAAAAACACCGTTGGCATCATAGAACTGAGCAACACTGACCAGCATTGCAGCACCACTGGCCAGAAGGCCGTTTTCGGCAAGTCTCATGATCTGGGTGCGCTGCAACTGGGCAGACCCGCCCTGAAGAAGAGCAAGACTGACCTGATAATCTCCACCTTCCGATGCAGCACCGGTTACCAGACCGCAGGCATATGCTGAACTGGTGCTGATATTAGCGCTGAGGCTGCCGTCGAGCAGCTTTTTGGTATTGAATTCTGTATTGTGGGCAATGCGATTGATATCATCACGCAGCTGCAGTATTTCCTTCTGAATTTCGAGACGGTCGCTGCTGGTGAGCGTATCATTCGCCGACTGAACGGCAAGTTCACGCATGCGGTTCAGAATGCTGTGTGTTTCGTTGAGAGCACCTTCAGCGGACTGGATCATCGAGATCCCGTCCTGAGCGTTCATCGTCGCTCGTGCCAGGCCACGTACCTGGCGTCTGAGCTTTTCGCTGATGGTCAAACCGGCGGCATCATCTGACGCGCGGTTGATTCGCAAACCGGAACTCAGTCTTTCGACCGATTTTTCGTATCTGGCAGTAACCCCGACCATTGCACCGTAAGCGGTGGTTGCCGGGACATTGTGATTAACTCTAAGTGACATATCGATTCCTCCTTGAATCTTTGTTTCGCGCTTCCCTGCGCGAGCGGTCACAAGCATTCCGAAGATTCAGTTGTCAGTCAGATTTACCCGGTAACCCACCTCCAGAGAATTATGCAGAAACAACTTTCTGCAGCTTCTCTTACGGCAGACTCAGTCTTTTTTTTTACTAAAATAAAAAAGTGCCCCGTTTCCGGGGCAACTTTTTCAAGTTACGATGGGTCAGATCAGCCGAGAAGCTGTAATACTCCCTGCGGAACCATGTTAGCCTGAGACAACATTGCCGTGCCTGACTGTGAAACGATCTGGTTACGGGTGAACTCGATCATTTCGGTAGCCATATCAGTGTCTCTGATGCGCGATTCGGCAGAAGTCAGGTTGGTCGAAGTATTCTGCAGGTTGTTGATTGCGTATTCGAGGCGGTTCTGGAACGATCCAAGTTTGGACCTTTCTGAAGAAACCGTATCGATCGCCTTGTTGATGCGGGCAAGAGCAGCCTGTGCCTTGTCAACGGTAGTCATAT
>CAZPCO010000243.1:0-5618 GCA_964585025.1 uncultured bacterium
GCGGGGGCCCAGTCAGGGGCCCAGTCAGGGGCCCAGTCAAAATTGGTGTTAATGGAGCTGCAAAGTGGCAGCCTGTCTGCATCTGAGATTGCAGATAAGCTTGAATTAGAAAGTAAGACCGGTGCGTTTAAGCGAATGATCAAGGAACTAGTCAAAAATCAGCTGATAGAGTATACCTTGCCGGATAAGCCAAGCAGTCGTTTGCAGAAGTATCGATTAACAGAAGCCGGGAAGGCTTTCTTGACCTCTACGGACTCATTACAGTAACTTGATGCGGTCGAGTTTTTTTATGCGCAGTCGATCAGGTAATTTTAAAAAAAGTTACCCGGTAACACGAAATTTTTGACCGTGGTATTATACCGTGGTTATTTGTTTTTTTCAGGTTTGGTGAATTTGTTTCTGTAATGATGAGAGGAAGCAAACACTGAAGTTGATCGAACAATGGGCGGCAGCGTGCGTAATAGTCTGCGTGCTGCTGCTAAGGTTAATCTTTCCAGGCAGAAATGCCGATATATAGTTTAGAGACAGGGGAAAGTGTCAAAATTTCGGTCACGGAAGACACGCATGGAGACGAACTATGTATTCATCTGTCATGAATGGACTGGCTCCTTCGACCAATATTCCAGCCGCCACCCAGAATAGTGTTCCGCAGAATTCCATGAACGCATTTGCCGGGGAATTAGCTGCAGCTCTTCAATCTGCTTCCAATAGCGCTTCTGAAGATGTAGTGCAGACAGAAGTTAAAGCGCGTTCACAAGTCGATGCCGCTATTCAGCGGGATCTCAAGGAAGCTTTCGGGATTGAACCGCACCAGCCTGGTGAACCGCTGCAGCCACTATTGAATTCGATGTGGGCGCTTCAGGATCTCGACGGTAATGGTATTATCAGTGGTTCTGAAATAGAAGGCAATCTTGCGGCTGCGTCAGATATCTTTCAGAAGCATCTGGACAGGTTTATTCGCAGTGAGAACATATCTACCCGCCCGCCAATAGAGCTGAGCATCGCATCGGACGGCAAGGTCAGAGTTCAGAGCGATCATCCCGACAAAGAAAAGATCGAAAAGCACATCAATGAAAATTTTGAATTGCGCAATCTCTATGCAGGAATAAGCAGTTCCAGAGATCTGCTGGCTATGGCGGAAGAATCTATAAGGTTTCAGAAACGCTATGCCGTCGATCCGCAAGCCGCTGTGGCGGAATTTGCGCATCTGTTCAGCGGTAATTATGGCTACAAAACAAAATTGACCATCGACGGCGAAAGCTGGAATTATCAGACCAGTTCATCATTCAAGGTATAGATTGCCTTAATGACGTCGGAAAAGTATATAGACCAGGAAGCAGCATGGCAGCAACAGAGTGTTGATGAAATTGCCGGCCACTGCCTGCATGATATCAGCCTGGATCATGCCCTGGGCAAAGCGTATTGCCCAAAGAATCAGCATCGTTGCAGATAATGCTATGGCCAGGCGCGTCTGGTTCAAGCCTTGTCCAGGGCTGTTTTCGGTTTTTACCGGGCCTGCCGATGCAGAGATGTCGGAGTTTTCCGGTGATTTGCATAGAAGAGCCGCACCGGTTGCATACAGACCCCGTCTGAAGATCAGTGGCACGAAAGTCAGCACCAGCCAGGCAGTCTGCCAGCCACCAAAGTAATCTGGTACAACTCGATGGGTCAGCGAGAAGGCGAATAGTGCAAGTTTGCATAACCAGGCTACCGGATACCACAACAGAAATGCCGGTAACCATGGCAGTGCTGTAGTGAGGTTTTCGCGAAAGAAGGCGGCGCTGATCACGACATTTATTTCCATGAGCATGAAAAACACTGCGAAAATGCCAAGGTGGCGTTTGGAAGGCACGAAACCTGCTGATATTCCGAGGCTGAAAGAGACGAGTATGGCGGCCGGCACCGGCATCTGCAGAAGTCGATGCGCGTGACCTGAGAGAAGCAGCAGCCATACAGACAGGGCAAAGCACCATGTATAGAAGCTTCTTTCCCCTGAAACCACGCCAACAGAAATGCCAGTTGCCAGAGCGAAAAGCACCGCCATAGCAAAAAGCGCCAGACATGCGGCTGTCAGCCATGGAGAAAAATGCCGGCCCGAAATTGTACCGGTGATGGCCGCAATCAGAATTGGGTCATATTGTTCGGTGAAGTGGTCAGAAAGCCACGAAACAAACGCCTGACCTGGCGGAATCAGCCTGGCGAAATCTTTGTTCACGTCACCGGCCGGAAAAATCTGGTCAAAACCACCTACAAACCCTCTTAGCGGCAGAAGCGCCGGTATGCGGGCCGAAAGCTGTGAACCCAGAATTATCACTCCGTCAGCCGGGCCACCCGCATCGGCCATATATTCGAGGGATGGAGGACCACCGTCAGAATGACCGAGGGCAAAAACCCGCGCCGGCGGGTCGATGGTTCGTTCAGAAATACTTCTAATCGCAGCAATCTCCTCACTGCGCTTGCGTAAACCATCATCAGTCGAGAGAATAGTGCTGTCGATCAGCAGGCTGTCAATGCCTTGCAGTGCCAGGGCCAGTGCAATCGGCAGAAAAACTTCCTTGTGTGAATTTGTGCCATGCGAAAAAATGGCGAGAGTTCGCAGACTCGGGCTGCCAGTGCCATTTAACTTGAGTATTCTGGCTGAGCCGGTGTTGCTGCCGATCGAAAGAATCTGGCAATCGAACTGCCGCTGAACCAGGAACGCGATCATAGTGATGACCAGAAAGCTGACAAATAGAACCAGACGGGTTTTCATTCGGTGTTAGCCTGTTGCATATTATTGGCAAAACCATTTTGATTGGCGGTGAAGCCATACTGAAAGAATAGCACTTGTAAATGCGGCAGTCATTCTTCCAGACGTTGTGCTTCTGATAATCCGGGTAATGACGAAACAGTGCTTGTAGCTGGGTTTAATAAAACTATACAGAAATTCATGGTCATTTTGGCAGATTCTAGCATGGAAGCCCGCAAAATGCATTAAAGTGCCGATTCTGATGCCAAAAGTCTGCAGGAAATGACTGCAGAACAGGCGGCCTGATATCAGTGAAGGGATAATCTTCATTGATGTAAAACAGCCCCGCCTTGTTGGCGGGGCTGCAGGTTGTATTGGCTGCTGGAGATTTATCTGGCGGCGCGCACGCGTTTGAGCCAGCGGCCGGCGTCTTTATTGGCGGGATTGAGGCGCAGGGATTCTTCGAGCAGTTCTGCTGCCTTTGCGTATGAACGGCTGGTAAAGAGGAGATAGCTCCATTTGCGCAGCGAGTCGGAGCCATTCACCTTGGCTTCGGCAGCTTTTTCCGAATTCGGGTATTTGTTCAGAAAATCAAGCCAGAGAGCAGATTCGCGCGAGAAGAAACCGATGCGTCTATAGACTTCGGCCAGATTGAAAAGATGCTTTTCGGCATTTTCGGTGTCGGTCTGAATGAGATATTCAAGGCGTCTGATTTCGAGGTCGGCAACGGCGCGTGGTGATTCACCAAGCTTGAGCTGTTCGCGCACCGACGGGTCAATGCCGGCAAGAACGCGCATTTCGGCCAGGGGCATCGAGCAGTTGCTGCAGAAGTCGGCTTTGGCCATATTGTTGGTGCCGCATTTCAGGCACGGATTGAGCGGTGTCTGGCATGCTTCGCAGATTACCGATTCGGGTTTGCCAATCCAGCCGCATTTGCAGATATTGCGGCCGGCCATGGCGAATGCTGATGAAAGAATCAGCACAAAAGCGGTTAGGAGGACGATACTGGCTGTGAAAGATCTTGAAGTCATGTAATTCCCCTTTCTTCAGATCGAACTTGAATCAGAGGTTTCCGATTCACGTGAAATCACACTAACTCCAAATGCCAGCCAATTCAAGCCGGCAACGATAAATTAAGATGCTTTTTCTTCTCAGCCATCACTATTTTCAGCATTGTCATTGGACTTTAAGGTAACATTGATAATGCTCAATGTGGGGTGGGGCTGCAAATTGGGTTGGAAGCCTTGGAGACGCATTCCTGTTGTTGGAAAGGCAGTCCCGGGGTTTAAAGGGGTCTTTGCCTGATCTTTTCGCGTTCGATGATCGTGAATTTGCCTGACAGGGCAATGTTTTGTCCCAGAGCCCAGAGAAGAATTTTCGCCGGTTCTTCAGGATTCTGCGGAGTAAAACGGAAATAGACCAGGCCCTCGGGAGTCGGCAGTTTCTTTCTATAGATCAGATCGCCATAATCCCGGTCGAAGGTTAATATCACCCGTTTTTCATTACAGGCAATGGCCAATACCTGCTTATCTGTGATTCCCGGGCTGCTTTCTACTATTGCTGTAACGGAAAAATCCGCCTGCCGAAGCAATCTGACACTGGCCATTGGCAGATTTTCGTTGGCTAAAAACTGCATCAGGCTACTTTTTCCGGGATGTTGAAAATGAATTCATCGCGCAGACAATCTGATGCATAGGCAAATAAAGCTTGTAGAACAAGCTTGTTTAGGCCGGGATAATTTTCAAACAGTTGTTCCTGGGTCCAGCCCTGGGCAAGAAGATCGAGGACAAACTCAACTGACAGGCGTGTGCCTTTAATTGAAGGTTTTCCTGAAAGAATCTGCGGGTCAGAGTGAATGTATTCGCGCCAGTTCATGGTTTACCTCAAAACAGCCTCTCTCTAAATTTAACAGACAATTCATGTATCAGCAACTATGAGCTTTCAGCCGGTGCTAAGTCGGATTTAAGGCGGATTTTGCAAAATAAGGAATGGTGACTGCAGGTTGGTGCGGGCATGGAATTTTACTACAGGCGTGGCGTTCGGGGGAAGGTAGTGGCATAATGGCAGGAACGTCAATTTGCAGGAGATATAGAATGAAGAGGACTGCTGTATTTCTGGCTGTTTTTGCTGCGTGCCTGCTGTTCAATCCCGCTCAGGGGGCGACTGGCCGGTTTGTCGATTCGGAGGGCAACGTAAGAGAACAGCCAGACACGAAAGCCAAACTGCTGTTTACCTCTAAGTCGGGCGAAGAATTCACCGTCATTGAACGGCTGGGGGCTAAATGGGTGCGGGTAAAGCTGAAAGATGGGCGCAGCGGCTGGACAAACATTGTCAACGTCAAACTGGATGCTGTTTCAGCGGTGAAGAAAGAAGAACCGGCAGCGATACAGAAATCGGCAGCGCCAGTGCTTGCTCCTGCAGTTGTTTCATCGACGCCTGCAGCTGACGACAGGCAGCTGAAAGAAGAAAATGACCGCCTGAAACAGGAAATTGCCAGGCTTGAACAGGAAAAAATGCTTGTGGAAAGCAGTTCAAGCCAGTCGCAGTTTACTATCGACAAGCTGAAAGAAGAATTGCGGCAGATGACCGCAGTCAAAGAACAGCTGGAAGCCGAAATCCGGGAACTGAAGAAAAGCACTGGAAACTGACAATTTTGCCGGATTCGGAAATTGAATCAACCTGGGTAACGGCCCGTTCAGGGCCAATAACTGGAAATAATTCTTCGGGGTCGTTGAATATTGGCTCCAGTCTTTTGTGAACATTGAGCATGCAAAATCAATGCTACCCACGTCATACCCGCGAAAGCGGGTATCCAGAGGGTTAGAACTGGATTCCCGCCTGCGCGGGGGAACGACGAATTATTCATACAATCGGTTGCGATGATGGACTA
>CAZPCO010000244.1:0-4204 GCA_964585025.1 uncultured bacterium
GGATTCAGCAGCATGCAGGTATCGTACATTCCGGCAAGTTCGAGCTGCACCGAGCGATCGATAAACTTCTGCAGATTCCCGGGTTGTGCGTTCAAAAGCGAGGTCATTTTCTGATATTCAGCACTGCTGGTGCGAAAAATCTGCTGAAACCCCGCATCCAGCTGAACCAGACAATTCTGCAGCTGATCGGCTGCAGATATTTTGAGAGATTCGCGCCGTGAATCGAGAAAGATGTTCCAGTAAAATACGATTGCGGCCGCCGGAATCGCCATGCTGATCATGACGACAAAAAACAGAAGCGCGGGCAACGAAAGCCTGAAATTGCTGCCGGCCATAACATATGAATTAAGCCATACCGGAAACCAGAAAAAGAACAGCGACAGACACCAGAATGGCATTGGCACTGAAGCGGGCCGTTCGACGGCGATGAAGATGTGACCGCTCGGATTAAGCATCACCAGAAGCTTTTTTCCATCGACATCGAGGTGTACTGGACCGGTTTTTGCTTCACTGGCATCGATTGCCGCCAGCAGACGACCGGCATCGATGCCCCGTTGCAAAAGCGAATCATCGACGGAAAAACGGTTCAGATAACCGTAGTCAAAGCGGTTGACGCCAAGAGACGCAAAAAGAGAAGCAACCAGCAGCTTTCTGCTGATTCTGCCCCCATGTGCAAGGGCCATCATTCCGTCTGGAAATCCGGGTTTTCTCTGTGGGTCAGAAAACCATATTCCGAAACTTCGGCGATCATTGATGCTGATGCGACGCAACTGGCCAGGTTTACCTTCCAGGCTTTCAAAGCCGACTGCACCGGTAAGAAATCTGACGATTCGATTCTTGTCTTCTCCGGCCATTCTGAACTTGCGAAATTTTCCGCTGTCGATGCGGCTGAAAAGAAAAGCCCACTCGGAATTTTGATCTTCAGGTGCATTCACTGGTTTATGACCTGCAAAAAAAACAATTTCGCAGGAATCGGAGGAGAGACCAGCGCCCAGCCTCCAGTCAGCAATCAGCAGACTCAGATCTTTGCCGGCGCAGTTTGCCGATCTGGCAAAAAGATCGACAAACTTTTGCAGGTAAATTTTCTGAAACGAAAACGATGACTGCAGACGACTCAGCAGATTTTTCTGTGCCAAAGAAGCATTTGCCTGAGCTCGAGCCTCGTTTCTATGCCAGAAAAAGACAAGCAGAGCAAGATTAATAGCTGCAATGATGAGAAAAAGAATCAGATAAATTCTGCCGGCGGCCGTTGGCTTCATGCTGGCGCTCCTGCAGTGGCATTTCGATGCAGCACAATGACGGTCTGATCGTCAGTCTGAGGGCCCCAGGCACCGGCAGCAGCAAAAATGTAATCTACTGCGGCAGGTGCCGGCATTCTGGCAACGCCGGCACAAATTCGGGCAAAACCATCGAACCCGATTATCTGCTTTCTTGTATCTGCAGTTTCAACAATGCCGTCGGTATAGAGAACCAGACTGCTTCCAGGGACAAGAACCGTTTCAGCACCGGCGACTCCTGGCCTTTCTTTCATGCCAAGAGGGATCCCCGGCGATTTGAGCATTTCGACTTCTCCGGATGCTCCCACAACAAAGGGATAAGGGTGTCCGGCAGAAGCGTATTCAAGACGACCAGAAGCAGGAGTGTAGTATCCGAGCCAGCAGGTCATAAAAAGTTTTCTGGCACCGAACCTGTAATGCAGACTGGCGACCTTGCCCAACAGTTCGACAGCGCTGGCACATTTCCCGGCATTCAGTGCAATCCAGACTTTTATCGATGCCTGGATCATTGCCGGGGCAATTCCGTGACCGGTAACATCACCGGCAGTAAGGAGAATTCTGCCATCTGCGAGACGCAACCAGTCATAATGGTCGCCACCAAGTTCAGTGGCTGTAATACAACGACCACAAAGATGCCAGTCTTCACCGTCCATCGATTCTTCAGGCCACAGGGTTTCCTGCACTGAGCGGGCTACCTGCAGTTCCTGAAAATTCATCATGGTTCGATCAAGGCTGCCAAGCATAGCCGCAAATTCTGAAACAGTTGCTCCAGGCAACTGCATGCGGAAGTTTCCGGCAGCTACTGCTTCAAGAGCCACTCTCAGGATTCCAAGGGGTTGCAGGAGCAGTGCAGAAGTCAGCCACGCCGCCGCCAGCGAGAGGAGTACAACCATAACAGCCAGAATCTGCAGATTACGCCGCAAAACCGAAATTTTCCTGGCAATGACCTCGTAGGGGCGGGCCATGATAAGAACATAGCCATCGAGATTACTGCCGCGCATGGCACTGATCAGATATCTGCCTGAACCAACGGTTGCAACGGCATGAGCTGGAATGCCACTTCTGAGAACCTGGTCGGCAAGACTTCTCAGCTCGGGCTGTCGTGCCGTTGCCCGTTTGGGAAAAGCCGGCCAGAAAGGCGACATGGAAACTGGGACAGCAGCAAAACGTGGCTGCATGGCGTCTGTTTTCCGATCGGCAGCCCGGCACACCTCAAAAAGATAATTGCGTTGCAAAGCGCTCTGAGAAAGAAATGCAAAAACCATTCCGCGTGCATGGTATTTTGCATCGACAAAAAAATCAATATAGGTTGGCATGACACTGCCCAGCAGATTGAGCAGACCGACCTTGCCCGAGTTCAGGATCAGAGAACGAGCCAGCCAGCCACCCATGTTGTTTACCACCGACGAAAGATCGGCCTGATTTTTTTGCCCGGCCTCGTCATAAGTTCCGTTAAGAATCTCGAGAAGCATTTCGCCATAGATAACCATCGAGTCCTTTTTCACGGTTTTTCGACCAGCCGGAAATTCAGGACTGAAAGAATAACTGTTGTTTCGGCTTACCAGAAGAATCTGATGCCCAACATTCGTAGAATCGAGCAAGTGACCTGTCTGCCTGAACGCAGCCTGAAATTCGTTTTCGGGCAAGTCACGAATCCTGTCTATGTGCTTTTTGAAAAGGCTTTCGATAACGCGATAATTTCCTGACAAGCCTTCATCGACAAGGGTTAGTTCCTCGATATTACGCTTCTGCCAGCTGTCGACCAGAACCTTTTCCTGTTCAGTCCGATCGGCAATTCCGGTAAAAATGAGAAGAACCAGTGGAATGCCTGCGCCAAAAAGCATAAGAGCTGAAATTCTCATTTTCAACCCTGGGTATAGTCTGGTAACGCCGATAAAGAGGGGCGTCAGAATGATCAGAGCAATTACAGAAACAATATCGGCAGCAAAACCCAAACCTCGGTATATCTGATCAACAAAAACCGGGTAAACCCTGCGGGCAACAAGCACTGCTCCAGCTTCGGTAAAAAGCTTGACCCCTGGACATCCATCACAGTTGAAAGTGCTCTCACCATATGGAACCGCTGCAACGATATCAGCAGAACCGGAAGAAAGACCATGCCCCTCTGGCCGCAGAAACTGCGGATTTACAGGATCCTGCCAGGCAAACAGGTAATTGCGGCCATATAGACGTCGAGCCTGTAGAATTGCGCTGTCAAGCAACTGACTCTCATTCATGGCGCTTTTACGAATAAAAACGATAAGGCAGCCGTTACTTTTTCCCTGATTGTTTATGAGTCTGAACCAGCCGCCCCAGTGGCGGTCATGCGAAGACCCGATGTTAACAATTGATTCTGGACTCTGGTTCAGAAGTTTATGCGCCAGACGGTAACCTGAAAACTGCATGACAAAGCGCTCATATTTTGTTCCCAGCTCGGGTTGCCGAACACATTCAAGAAAACGTCTGGCAACGAATCTGGCTGGAACAGGAAGAAATGGCAGAGCGACACTTTCGCCGCCTTCATCGAACAGATGTACTTCCAAAGCACCGGGATTATTCTTAATAAGCTGTTGAAGGCGTCGCGAGAAAACAGGGGAAGGAAAAGGCAGCGCAGCAAGATTCCTGAATTCGGCATCGAAGCGAAGGCGCGGTTCAGATCTTGATGAGATAGCGCTCAACAGACCAGTCATGCTGTTGAGTTCGCCGGCAAGACGCCTGGCAGTATCGGCTCCGGCAAAATATTGAATCAATCCATGCAGAAGCATCCATGGAATCAAAACAATAACCAGAGCCTTGAAGCCGGCTTTCAGAGTCGAACTCAGGGGCTGGGTTCGAACCACCTCAGGAAGCCTGGAAAGCCATTTCATCAACGCGTTACCAGGTCATCAATAGAAGCGCAGATTAAGGGACGGATCGTAATTCTTTCT
>CAZPCO010000244.1:4214-5573 GCA_964585025.1 uncultured bacterium
GCTGGCTTCGACAACCGGCTGACGTCGGGAACTGAATGACCCGGAATTTTCGTTTTTGATCTTGTCAACCCGGAGAATTCTGCCTTTTACGGTGACAGTAGCCTTGATAGCGATACGCGGATCGTTTGGAATATCTTTGGGGAATTCTACTTCGAAAGAATAATCCATGTTTGAATCAGCATTTACAGTTGGTTGACTGTTGACAAAAATGTATTTTCGACCTTTGCGGGTGGAAACGAATTCAATTTCACCACGCCATTCAACCGCTCGATTGAGATATGGAATCGCGTTACGGCTGACATCGTAAACGTCGAAACTGCGCCCAATATTGGCTTCATTGCTGGCCTGACGTCGTTCTGACTCGACCTTTTCCTGGGCCTTTTTCTTGTTGATCCAGAACCGGCAGGTGTTGATCATTTCATCGGCCTGTCTGATCTGATCGCTGGTCAGAGTACCATAAGTTCTGGCCATCGAGAGCAATGGTTCTGCCTTATCGTATTCACCGCGCTGATAGAAATATGACCCGCGGCTGAAGTAGTTGTAACTCTGCCGGCCGGCGAGGTATGAGAGTTTATTCTGAGCTTCCTTGAGCTTCGGATTTATTTCAAGGCATTTTCTGAATTGAAAAACTGCGTCTTCCAGGCGTTCCTGGGCTTCGTAAGATTCTCCAAGTGCGAATTGAGCTTTGATCATATCTTTCTGCAGTCTTATTGCCTGATTGAAATAGCCCTCAGCTTTCTGAGGCATCTGGGTTTTCATATAGATCAGTCCAACCGCATATGGGATTTCGGCATCGCCTGGAGCGCTTGCCTGAGCCTTCAGATAGCGGGCAAGAGCATCATTGTAGCTATTCTGTTTAAAATAAAGAAAACCGGTAAGCTTATTGAGTGCTGCATCATCAGGCCTTTCGCGCAAGGCGATTTCGAAATATTTCAAAGCCTCTTCGGTTCTTCCCTGGCTGAGAAGTTCACGAGCCCGCTTTTCGGCTTCAGCAGATGACATGGTGCTGAATTCAGTCTGTTGCAGTGTTTCTTTGCCCTTAAGCTTGAGTTGCGCTTCAACATCTTCAGCAAGACTGCTTTTTAGAGCCTCGAGCTCGCGACGGGCTGCAAGATAATCGGGTTTAAGCTGAACGGCGATCTGAAATTCGATCAATGCTTCCTTGATAAAACCCTGGGCCTTGTAGACACGCCCAAGATTATAATGAGCCTCGGGATAACGCTGGTCAAGATCAAGAGCAGCTTTGAATTCGCGGTAAGCTTCAAGGTATCGGTTCTTATAAAAATGGTTCAAACCAACATCGACATGAAACTTGGGTGTTGAGGCCTCAACATAACCAGCAAACAAAAGTATTCCGGC
>CAZPCO010000245.1:0-5570 GCA_964585025.1 uncultured bacterium
GCTGGGGCTCTTTTTGTCGGTAGTTGAGTTGCCGCAGCTGACAGTTTTCAATTGAGGCTTAGAGAATATATCGAGAGGGCGTGAAATGCTGATGAGTGAGGAACGTGATAACTCTGGAATTTTGATTCTGATCGTGGATGACGACGACGGGTTGCGTCGTCTTGTCTGCAGAAGACTCCAGAAAGTCGGTTACGCGGTTGCCGATGCGGTTAACGGTGCCGGCGCTCTGACTAAAATTGCCGGGAAAATGCCGGCATTATTGCTGCTGGACCAGAAACTTCCCGATATGACGGGCCGCAGTGTAATCGAAAAGCTTATGGAAAGCGGAAACGACATTCCGTTTATCATAATGACCGGTCAGGGCGACGAACGACTGGCGGTTGATATGATGAAATTCGGAGCCAGAGACTACCTGGTTAAAGACACCGACTTTCTTGATCACCTGCCTGGAGTTATCGACAGAGTGCTGCGTGCGATTGCGACCGAAAAACGACTCGCTGAATCCGAAAGGGAGAAAGAAAGACTGCAGCAACAGCTGATTCAGGCGCAGAAACTTGAATCGGTTGGACGTCTGGCCGGGGGCGTGGCCCATGATTTCAACAATATGCTCGGGGTAATTATCGGATTTGCCGAGCTTGCACAGCAGAAAATCAGCGATCAGGACAAATTGCTGGATTACCTCGAACAAATTAGACGCGCTGCCGGTCGTTCTGCCGATCTGACAAGGCAGTTGCTTGCATTTGCCCGTAAGCAGACGGTGATGCCTGAGGTAATCGACATCCACAAGGCGATTACAGAAATGCTGAAAATTCTGCGGCAGCTGATCGGCGAGAATATCGAGCTTGTTTTCAAGGCGTCAGAAAATGGCCTGTTTCTTAGAATTGATCGATCTCAGGTCGATCAGATCTTGACCAACCTTTGTATCAATGCTCGGGATGCGATCAGTGGTAATGGCAGAATCGAAATTTCAACCAGTCTGAAATCGGCTGATGATGAATTCTGTGCCAGACATAATGGTGCAGTGCCTGGCAGTGAATATGTTACTGTAACCATAACCGATAACGGTTGCGGGATGGATGAAGAAGCTCTGTCACATCTGTTTGAACCCTTTTATACAACAAAGGTAATTGGCAGAGGCACCGGGCTTGGCCTGGCAACCATTTATGGAATCATGCAGCAGAATCATGGGTTTATCGATGTTGTCAGTCAGCCGGCGAACGGCAGTTCATTCGCGTTGTATTTTCCTGTGTGCGAACAGCCGGCTGCCGGTGAAATCGTTCAGTCGCACGAAATCTGCGCTGTTAAGGACTCGGCGGTTATATTACTTGTCGAAGATGAACAGTCAGTTTTGAGCATGACCGAGATGATGCTCGAACATCTGGGTTTCAAAGTTCTGGCCGCCATATCTGCCAATGAAGCATTGAAGCATGTCAACAATTTTACCGGGCATATAGATCTTCTGCTTACCGACATCATCATGCCTGGAACCAATGGTCATGACCTTGCCAGGCAGATTCTCGAGGTTCGCCCTGAAATCAGGATTCTTTTCATGTCTGGCTATACTGCTGATGTGGTAATTCAGCATGGTTTCAATAGCATCGAAGTCGATTTTATCCAGAAGCCTTTCGATCTGCCTTCTCTGAAAAGAAGTATTCATAAGGCTCTGGCTGTCAGAAATGGTCAAGTGACCGGGGTTTGAACAGCTTACCTGGAATTATTGGCCTTGCCGGCGGTCATTGCATATAAAATGGCTTGATTTAGTGCACTTCATGGTTTAATATCGCCACTGGCTGAAGAGAGAAGTCGAGTGCAAGTCTCGCGCGAGTCCGTCGCCGTAAGTGGGGACAAATGCCCGCCCTGTGGTCACTGTCATATGATGGGAAGACCGGGCATGCGGTTGATCCATGAGCCGGAATATCTCGATGCCGCACCAGAGCCTGGCTCCGGTGAATTTTTATCGAGGTGGCGATGACCCATGCTCAGAAAACTTTTTCTCATTCCCTTTTTCCTTCTTTCCCTTTCAGGTTCTTTGCAGGCAGAGATTTCTACAGCTGCAGTCCAGGTTTATGACCTCGGCAGTGTCGAAGTGGAAGCCCCGGCCTGGAACCACCCGGAAGCCATTACCGGGGCCCCTGATGGTGAAACCTTTTTTGAAATTCTGCCGTCAACCGGCCAATCGACGCTGGCTGAAGCACTCGACGGCCAGATGGGAATTTCGTTGCGCAGTAACGGTGGCGCCGGCACGGTGGCGGCTATCAGTGCCGGAGGACTTTCAGGCAACAAACTGCTTGTGGTTAAAGACGGTCTGCCAGTTAATGATCCGTTTACCGGCACTCCTGACATTGGCGATTTTTCGACAGTCCAATACGAACAGGCAGAATTTTGGCAGGGCAATCGCGCGACCCTGTGGGGCAGCAGCAGTATTGGCGGGACATTGCGATTGACCAGCAGATTTCCGGATTACGGGCGTCTGCGTGTTTTCACTGACGGACATGGCGGAAACGGCCGCTCTTTTGAGACGCGATTTGAACCCGGTGAAGCCAGGTTTGGGATCAGGGTCAGCCAATTCACCACTCCTGGTTTCTCGGTTGCGGCACGCGAGAACGGCAATGGTGAACGTGACGGCTTCGAATCTGAAAATGGCTATGCGGCCTTTGAAGCCGATCTGGAAAATGATCTTCAACTGCAGATGTCGTCAGAATTCAGCTGCAGTCAGACTGATCTTGACAGTTACGATTTTGTTGCCGGAAGACCAGTTGACAACCTGTTTTTCAGACAGCGCAAGCTTGGCAGTCAGTTCAACGTTGGTTTGACCAGATCTGAATCTGACGGAGAGCTTAAAATCACGCATGCGTTCAGCCATACAAATCTGACGGGTATCGATGAGAGTAACCCATTCAATGAATTCGGTCTCGCTGCCAGTCGGCAACGACAGGCGCTCAGTCGCAGTTTTCAATTGCCCGGGCGCAACTTTCTCGTCGAACTGTCACATTCCGAAACCCGGGCTGACAATACCGGTTTGTTCTCACACCGTGAAAGCGACAATGCCGGGCTCATTGCCTGTGAAAACTCCTTCGGAAAAAACTCTGGCATCAATGCCGTTTTCCGTTTCGATGACCCGCAGAATCACAGCGGTGTATGTTCTGGAAATCTTGCTCTGAAACACACTGTCAAAGAACTTGATTTCGACATGTCATGGGGACGGGCTTTTCGCATGCCGGCTTTGAATGAGCGATATTATCCGGCTTATGGCGATCCCGACCTCGACCCGGAATTCTCTACGTCACGAAGTTTGTCCGTTGGCAGGCGTATTGGCGGTATCGGCAGAATTTCTGCCGGGTTGAGTCAATATGATGTCAGCGATCTGATCGGAACAACCGCTACCACAGACCCGAAATTTTCCTGGGGAATCAAGGCTGCAAACCTTGACCGGGCAAAGATTCGTTCGCATCAGTTCGCCTTTGGCGATTGCAGGGTAGCTGGCTGCAGTTTGCGCGGTGATCTGCTTCTCACCGATGTTGCGCGCCTCGAAAAGAGCGGCAGATCTGCGCCTGGAATTGCATCACGACAGGTTGGTGCCACGCTCGAAAGAAAGGTTGCCCGGACTATTTACACCTGCCGTGGAAGATGGTGGGGGACAACCTGGGAAGATGCCGAAAACACAAAGTCTGCTTCCCCCGGGCATGATATCTCGCTGTTCATCAAACGCAATTGCAAGCAATGCAGTTTTGAGGTCGGTCTGCTTAATATAACCGGCGCTGTCAGTCAGAGAGTGCTTGGCTACACTAGACCGGGCCGACGTCTGACTCTGGCTTTCGAATCCATGTTCTAAATATGATGTGATCGAAAATCGCTGCAGTTAAACAGTTCAGCCTGAGCGGCTGCGAAAACTTTTGCCGCCGGGCTGAACTTGCTATATCATGAACAGTGGATCGGAATACATACAGGAGAAACTGATGTTTGGTAATACCCTGAAGATTGAACTGACCCCTGATTTTGCAGGCAAGGATGCCATAATTTCTGATGATGCGCATGGCCAATGTGAGAAACTCACTTATCAGCAGTTGGCCGACGAAGTGGCAACTATTGCCGGCATGATCAGAGAAGCCGGCATTGCTGAGGGAGAGCGGGTATTGTTCGTCAGCGAGAACCACCTTTACTGGTTGCCGGTTTTTCTGGGTATCGCCAATGCTGGGGCCGTTGCGGTCCCCGTCGATGGCAACATCGCGATCGAGCGTTTTCATGCGATCGTCGAAGATTGTCGGCCGGCGGCAGTTGTAATATCGCGCCGGTTCGAGAAGAGATTCGCCGAATTCATGCTGTCTGGATGTGAAGTCAGGGCGACGATCAATCTATATTTCGACCTGTTTGTTTTTCGAAGTGTTTCAGAAGGTCTCAGCGGCGAATTTTCTGTGAAGCCGCATGATATTGCAGCGATCATCTACACCTCCGGTACTACCGGCAAGCCCAAGGGAATTATGTTGAGCCATCGGTCGATAGCAGAGTCCATACGGCTGGGGTTGCTCATTTCCGGCTATCATACCGAGGATCGTATGCTGTCTCTTCTGCCGTTCACGCATGTTTTTGCGCTTGTCGATTCCGGGCTGGTAATGCTCGGCTGTCATTCGTCACTGGTGATCTGTAACAGCTTCAACCCTGCTGAAATCATGCAGGTGCTTATGAAACACCGCGTGACTTATCTGCTGGCGGTCCCCAGGCTTGCCGAGCTGCTGGCTATGGGGTTGACGCATGCTCCGGAACTCAAACTGCCTGGACTGACGATGATCATCGGCGGAGCTTCACCGCGACCGCAGGTCATGCAGTTGCTCATTTCCCGCGGAATCAGAACTTGTCAGGGGTTTGGTATGACCGAAACGTCTGCCGGCGTTTTGATTGGCCATGACTGTCCCGTAGAATCGGTTGGCAGACCGCAGCACGGAGTCATGGTTAAGGTCGACAACCCGGTCAACGGGGTGGGGGAACTGTTGATCAAGACCCCGACCATATTTTCCGGAGTTTTTGGTCAGCCAGAACTCGATGCAGCCATGTTCGCTGAAGGATTTTTCAGAACCGGAGATCTCGCCCAGATCGATGCTGGCGGTAACGTCTACATCAAGGGGCGTGCCAAGGAAGTCATAATTTCGGCTTCCGGTTTGAATGTTTACCCGGATGAGCTGGAGCTGAGACTTGGTGCGCTTCCTTACGCCGAAGAATATGTGGTGTTCGGCTACTGCACTGAAGGGCTCGAAATTCCAGCTCTTGCGATGCTGAGGCGAAACGAGTTTTTCAAAGACCGAAGTGTCGGCAAGATAAAAGATTATGTCGAAGAAGATATTCGTCAGAAAACTGCCAACTGGCCAGATGCCGAAAGAATCCGCAAAATTTTTATCGTTGACAAGCCGCTCCCAAGATCGGCAAGCTCGAAGATCAAACGCTTTGAAGTCGCGGCAATGTTCAATCCTGAAGCCAGTTCAGGCAGAAGCGATACTGCCTCTGTAACCAGACGGCAGGTTGAACCGCACGACGAAAAGCTGTTTGAAATGTTCAGACAAGAGGTTGCAGTCTTTTTA
>CAZPCO010000246.1:0-2396 GCA_964585025.1 uncultured bacterium
TCAAAGTTCTTAACTTCCACCCGGTAATGCATCAGTTTATACATATCCTTGCCGGTGCTCTTTGTCAGTTCCGCGTCTTTGAGCTGATACAACACCTGAACATTACCTTCGTAGTCTGAAAAGAAAAGAGCTGACGAAGTTTCGCCAATTTCGGGCAGAAGAAAATCAGTACCCTCTCTGATCATTCGCGTAATGCGATTCTGCGAGTTCAGAACTCTGCCCTGCATGCTGAGATCTGCCGAGGCACGCTGCTGATTCGCATTCGAACCGCTGAACATGCGAAAAACCATCGTGGCGAACAGAGCCGCCAGAAGAGAGACAACAACCACTTCAACAAGGCTGAAAGCCCGATGAGATAAGCGACCCGTCATAGAATTGGTTGTTACGGTAATTTTAAACATCGTTAATTGATGATAAACTCAACCCGGCGGTTTTTCTGTTTTCCAGCTTCGGTGGTGTTATCGGCAATTGGCTTTGTCTCACCAAACCCCTTGACCGTAAGACGACTGGCATCGATACCCAGCAAAACGAGAAAAGTCTTGACCGAATTGGCGCGATCTATTGACAGCTGAAGGTTGTAGGCTGCATCACCCACTGCATCGCAATGCCCATGCAGCTCGATGCGAAGGGCCGGCCGATTCTGCAGAACTCCGGCGAGGGCTTCCAGAAGCTCTTTCTGGTCGTCACTGAGCGATTGCACCGCAACATCGAAATAAAAATTCTTTATCAGATGGGTTTTTTCAGGGGTGACCGTCGAAACCAGCTGAGAAATCTTCGTCAGCGGTAGATCAGCTTTGGGGATATCAATTTTAGGCCCATCAGGACGTTGCTGGTCAACCTGTTTAGCACCTTCCGGATCAATTCCGACCTTTTTCAGTGCTTCAGCCACTTTGGGTGCCTCTTTTACCACCCTGGCGATCTCATTGACCTTTGGCTGATTATCTTCGCGCTGTTTGATCTTTTTATCTACAAGTTCATCGAGATCTGACGGCACAGCAGCTGGATCAGAAAAGTCTTCGTAATAAACCGGCACGAACAACCTGGTAAAATCGAGAAGATTCGGGTTATAAACCAGTCGCCAGTAAAACAGATGTCGCTTGTTCTTGTAGGTCACCCTGATCTTTACATTGAAAGCAAACTCGACCGATGCATGGTTTTCGACCCGCATTTCAAAATTGCCTCCAAACAGGGTGGCACTCTTGTCTATGGGCTTGCTTTTGAAAGAGCGATTGCTCCACTGCTTTGTCTGGATGTCGGCAAGAACTTCGACCAGAGCCGAATAAGCGATATTGAAGGCCGTCTGATAATCGTTGAGGTGCTGGTATTTCAACCGGTTCGACGACTGAAACTGCGTCATGGTGATGATGAACATGCCAATCGCCATGGTCGCCAGTAGAATCAGAGGAAACACATAACCACGTCTGAAATTTTTGACAGGGGAAATCTGAATGACAACTTTCCGGTTGTTGCTCTCACTGCAGCTGTATTTTAATCTACTACCCATAAGTCACAGCCCCTTTTTGCTATTATAGCAAACTTCTACCTTTATGGCCAAACCCTTTAAGCTCGCCGAAAAATGGCGATGCTAATTTTCCTCAACTTCAGCAGGTTTTTTGGCCTACGAAAATTATTGAGCTTAGACTAATCGGCATTTTGACTAGCTTTTGTGGTGTTGATTTCGTCATTTTTCATTACTTAGCATCAATAGATCTCTTAAGACCAGAAGCCGGGATTACTTTTTCATAAGCTTGTGAGCGGGAGCGAATCGTTGGAGAAAAAGTAACTGGCTCATTTGCCTGTTAGATTAACGGGGCAGGTCACAGGGATGAAAAAATTAAAAAAAGATGCAGATGCAGCAACTTTTTCATGTCGGCCGGGATATGATTAAGTAGAATATTTTGAATATTATCTTACCTAGTCTGCTTAAGTGCTAGATGGAGGCCACAGTATGAGAAAGTCATCCAGAAGCTTTTACAGTTTTGTGTTCTGCATATTTTTATTGCTTGCCTTATCCACTTCAAACGCTTCTTTGGCTGCTGTCAGGGGTGAGAACTGTTATCTTGAGCACTTTAAACAGAACTTGAAGGGGCATGATATTTTAAACACTTATTTATGCATGCTTCCCTCTATTTACTGTTACAACTGGAAAGTAGACGCAAAAAGCTTTGAGACTTTTGAAGAGAATTATCAGAAGCTCTTTCTTCTTTATGGATTTAATAAGTTCGATTTTATAAACGAGAGAGATGGTTTGTCTGATACCCAGGTAATTATAATGTCAAATAATAAAATAAACATACTAAAGACAAAAAAATATAAAAAAATAAATAGAAAAGAAAGAGACTATTGAGTATACAAAAATATAAAACAGAAAGAGACTGGAAAAAAACTTAAAAAAA
>CAZPCO010000246.1:2406-5569 GCA_964585025.1 uncultured bacterium
ATAAATGGGGAAAAGGTGTAAAAATCCACCGCGGCTTTAACCGGGCTCTGAATCTGGTTTACGATAACTTTAAAAAGAAGTGTTCAGAACACATTGGTCTTACTAACAAGCCTTTGTGGGTTACAGGGCACAGTCTTGGCGGCGCGTTAGCGACTCTGGCTGCCTTCAGGCTTGAAACAGATGGTGTTGTCGTTCATCAGACCGAAGTTTTTGGTAGCCCCAGGGTTGGTAATGATAAATTTTCAAAGGTTTATGGTGACAAAGTATCACAGATTTTCAGATGGGTGCATCAAAACGATCTTATCACCATGGTTCCGCCTCGAAAAGTCTTAAAATACTGTCACGTAACAAAGCCAAGCATGATATACACCGATGGCAAAAAAGTTCTATTTGCCGACGAAAATAATGAAAACGGCAAAGTTAGTGACCACATGGGGCCAGACTATGGAGCGGCTCTTTTCAAAGCTCTTCCGGCTGGTTATCAAGCACTTGTTCCTGATGATGAGGACGATTACGAAAACTACGCAAAAATTATCAAAAGATCTCAAGAGCAGAAAAACGATGGTAAATCAAACGTTAGCGCTGATAAGAACCCTGACCAGAATCTTCCTCTTCTGCCAAAGAAGCCGATAAATGAAGCCGAAAAGGAAAAGAGTGAGCCAAATACGCCTAAAAAGACACCGACGCTTTTAGACACTCTTTAGACTCCCAATTTTCCAAACCTTTATCTGACGGCATATCTGCGGATTCGATCGTCAGGAACCGTAATGGATGCAGACTTACTTCATTGCAGCCAGCCATTTCTCGAAATGGCCCAAAGCTTCGGAGAACCCGTTGCGGCCGTAGCCAAAACGCAGATACTGTTTCTGCATATCAAAAAACGTTCCAGGAATCAGCATTACACCGGACTCGGCAACGAGCCGATCGCAGAATGCAAGGGCGTCACCACCAAGAAATTCCGGAAAAGTCGTTGTCCCTGCTCCTGGACGTTTCCAGGCAAACATCTCAGGAAATCTGCCGAAGAAACTTTCGAGCAGATCGAGGTTTTTTACCAGCCGAAGTCGCTGCCGTTCATAAATCTGCTCGCTGTGGCGCACCGCGATCCGGGCGAGAAACTCGCTGGGAGCACTGTTACAAATGGTCAGATAATCTTTGAAGGCAGCAAGGCGGTTATACACATCTGCATCCGGGGTAGCGATCCAGCCGATACGCAGGCCCGCCAGGCCACAGTTTTTGCTCAGACAGTTCAACGAAATTCCCTTTTCGTAATGATCAGCCATCTGTGGCAAACGGGTAGCCGGGTCATGCTCAGTGCCGCGGTAAACCTCATCGCAGAATACCCAGAGACCGTGTTTACGTGCCACAGCGATAACTTCCTGCCAGCTTTGCCGATCGAACAGATAGCCGGTCGGGTTGTGGGGCGTGCAGATCAGAATTGCTCTGGTTGCAGGAGTTATGAGACTCTCGAGCTGACTGATATCTGGCGCCCAGCCCTTGCCAGGGTCACCCGGCCAGCGGGTTACATCGACTCCTCTGGATTCTGCAACGGCGTAATGCGACTGATACCCGGGAAAATGCACGATCAGACCATCACCGGGATTGAGCATTGCATGCATAAAAGCAAAAATGGGTTCTTCTGCACCGGTAAACACAAGAATCTGCCCAGGTTGTATCTTCTCGTAATGCCGGGAAATTTCGGCGCGCAATCCTGGGTCACCAAGGCTTTCAGTATAGCCGAGCCATATTTTTTTCAACTCTTCTTCAGCGCCTGGTTCAAAAGCGAGGAGATCGCCGATGCTCATCGCCTCAGGGTCTGAAGACCCGAGCAGATAGCGGGCCGAGAACTCGTGCCTCGCAAAATATCTTTCAAGTGCAAACGGACGAATCTGCATCTCCTGTTTCATATGATCTGCGCGAAATTAAGTCGACTTTCGCAGCAGTTTCCTTTCTGAAGATTTTAATTTCGCATCAGCATTGCCGAATCATCACTATCATGTTTTCTGCAGACGCAGGTATAAATTTGCAATCACCAGAGGCAAAGTTTACCGACATTTCGCAACTTTTCATACCGGATGAAATATTTACCTCAGTAGATTGAAGCCGAACAAATGAGAGAAATACCATATTTTCAGATAGTCCATTTGTAATACTCGACGGACTGGGCCTTTGTCCGTTATTTCGACTGGTTATAACATTGAAAATAAAACCAGGCCACAAGCTCACAAACTGGCTTGTTACTGAATCAATTGCTGGCTTTTAATGTGAAATTGAAACGCCAGACAGGAACTTTTTCGAAAACGTTTTTGTTCATGCAGGAGAGGTACACCTCGGGAAAAGAACCACTCTTGAGAAGCTCTTCCCCTAATCGAGTCACCTGTTTTGCATCGAGACCATATCCGGTAAGCTGAAGGCGGTTGTCAGAATCCATCCGCAGATTGGTGAGCCAGGTCTTTCCCTGACCGATGTCGCTGCCCTGAATTCTTTTGCCAACCTGTTGCGTGAAGGTAGTGACAGCCAGCAGACTCCTGATGACACGAACAATCTGTTGATTGCGTCTGGCAATCGAGCGCATAAATTCGGCAGAACCTTCATTTTTCTGCTTTTCGGCAAAATTGAAACACATGAGCCGCTCCTGAGAAGTTACGACGAGCAGAGGTTGATTATCACATGTTTCTGCAGAGACTGAAATGTTGATGGCATCATGAGCCAGTTTGGATTCAGCAAACGTATATGCCAGCATTTTTTCAAAAATTGGCACCAGTTTATCCTGAGTACCAAGCCAGCTAAGCTCAACAGGAACTTCATACCACTGTTCTGACCTTATAATTGGCGAAACACGAACGTCATTGAATTTCAAATCAAGACCGGCCATTTGATCAACCACATAATCCAGACACATGCGCAGGTTGTGATATTCAGCTCTGCCGGTGCAAATCTGTGTAATGCAATCATTTCCAGTTTTTGACGTATCATCGGCCATGATAGATCCAGGGAAAAGCAGGCCCGCAAGCAGAAAAGCCACCAGAATACGTTTAAACATCGTTGTCTCCTTAATAAAATGGTTCGAACAATTTTGCAGACACATAGCAAATTTGCTTTGCCCGTATTTCATAAATAATTATATCTGATGTAACGGCATCAGGCAAAAGCGCTTATAAAACTC
>CAZPCO010000247.1:0-5566 GCA_964585025.1 uncultured bacterium
GTATTCTTGCACTCAAGGGCGTCGATATCATCTGTCATTCATCAGCGCTTGTCCTGCCAGGTTTTGCGCAGCGGTCGGTTCCGATTCACGCCCTGATCAATCATGTTTACGTAATAACCGGCAACCGTATTGGAACCGAGCATGGTCTGACTTTCACGGGTATGTCTACAGTAGCCAATCCCAAGGGGGAGATCGTCTATCAGGCGGCCGCAACCTCCGAAGAGGCCTGTGCCTTTAACTTCGACCTCGAACTCGTTCACAACAAATTCATCACTCCACGCAACCATATATTCGACGATCGTCGTCCAGAACTCTACCAGGAACTCCTGCACCTTTGACATCCCGCTGGTTGAAAGCAACAGATATGCCACTGATTTGATGTCTTTTGTGCGCTTGTGTTATGATGTTCATTAATATCTCTCAGGAGGAAACACTTTGAAAAGACTTGCACTGTTTTCTGTGGTCGTTTTTCTGTTCTGTTTTGGCTTTATCGTCCCCGGGTGCAGCCAGGGTGTGAATTCACCGGCTCCGGAAGTTTCCGCCACTACCTGGATAAATTCATCCGGTTTCAAAATTGCCGACAACAAAGATAAAATCGTCATCGTCGAATTCTGGGCCACCTGGTGCCCCCCATGCCGCCAGTCGATACCACATCTCAAAGAACTGAATGCAACCTACAAGGATCGTGGCGTCGTTCTGGTTTCATTGACCGATGAATCGGCCGAAACCATCAATGAATTCAACAAAAAGGCAGAAATGGACTGGACAATTGGCGCCGGCAGTTCAAGTGGCCGCGATTACGGAGTCAAGGGTATTCCCTCAGCCTTTATCATCGTTGATGGCAATATCGTCTGGAATGACCACCCGATGAATGGTCTCGACAATGAAATCAAAAAACTCGTGGAAGAACGCGAAGCAAAAGCAGCGCCGGCAGCCCCTGCCGCTCCCGTAGCTCCGGCAGCTCCGGCGACCACCGAAACCCCGGCAGTCCCAGCCGCTACCGAAGCTCCAGCTGCTCCGGCTGCTACCGAAACCCCAGCCGCTCCGGCAGTAACTGAAACCCCAGCTGCTCCGGCTGCTACCGAAACCCCAGCCGCTCCGGCAGCAACTGAAACCCCAGCTGCTCCGGCCGCTACCGAAACCCCAGCCGCTCCGGCCGCTACCGAAGCCCCAGCAGCTCCAGCAGATACCGCAACTCAGGCGGTACCAGTGGGGGAGTGATGCAGCTGTCGGAACTGAAAAGTGGCGACAGCGCACCGGTTTTCGAACTGCTCGATCAGAACGGGGAGAAGCATTCCCTGAAGGGCTATGCAGGACGCAAAGTGCTGCTTTACTTTTATCCGATGGCTTCGACTCCGGGCTGCACCAGACAGGCCTGCAGTCTGCGCGATGCTTTTGCGGACCTGAAAGCGCTCAATGTTGTGGTTCTCGGAGTCAGTCCCGATCAGCCCGCTGCTTTGAAGAAATTTGCTGAAAAGCAGTCATTGAATTTCATTCTGCTTTCAGATCCCGAAAAGAAGACGGCTGCCGACTACCGGGTTCTGGGTGAGAAGATGCTGTTGGGTCTGATTCCGGCTATGGTCAAAAGATCGTCATTTCTAATCGACGAACAGGGTGTGATCTTGAAGGCCTGGTACAAGGTCAGCCCTGAAAACACCGTGCCGTTCGCTCTTGAGTTTCTGAAAAACGGCAAGTAAAGGCAAAGGGCTTCCGGTGACGGAAGCCCTTTTTAATGCCGTAAGTTTGCAGATTGTTGCTTCGGGTATTCATGCCGATATAGAGAAAGAAGTATAATCTGAACGGGTGCAGCAATGAAAAAGCAGGAAATTGAATTCAGAGTTCTTGATATTATCGAACGTCTCGAGAAGGGCCAGCCAATCGAGGATGACACCGTCGAACTGAAAACTGAGTGGCCCCGCGACCACTTCAGGGCGGCACGACGTATTGCCGCGCATGCGAATTCGGCCCGCGGTGAACCGATCATGTGGCTCATCGGTATCGACGAGAAAAAAGGCGTTGTCGGGGCCGATTTCGAAGAATTGTCGATCTGGTTCGCGAAGGTGCGGGCGCGTTTCGATCAGCTGATGGCGCCTAATCTCATCAGTCTTTCGATTCCATACAACGGTATGACTGTTGTTGCGCTTGTGTTTGAAACAGAACGCGCGCCGTATGTCATCAGAATTCCAGACAGTGCCGGTATCATTACTCACGAAGTGCCATGGCGCGAAGCCAACTCGACTCGCTCAGCCCGTCGTTCAGACCTGATCAAACTTCTCTACCCGATTCAGAAGAAGCCGAGTCTCGAGATTCTCGATGGAAAAATCGAGCTGCAGCGTGCAATTGCCGGAATGAGCCAGACTGCTGCCTATCAATGGAATCTGAGTATGAAGATTTATGTGGTCAGCTATTCGGCTGAAACTGTTGTCATTCCCTTTCACCGGTGCGAAGTTCTGTTCAGACCTCAGGGCCGCCCTGATGAGAAGCGTTTCGAGAATCTGCGTATCAGTCCGCCGACCTCATATTCGAGTCGCGGCCTGAAGGAAAAAACCCAGTCGCTGACAGTTAACAGCACCGAGCACGAGGTTCTGATCGAAACTGCCGGCATGGCTTTTCTGACCGCCGAATATTTTACCGACGAAAAGCCAGGCCCGAAGCTGTTCGATGAAATCGAAGTCAAGGGCTGGTTGCGTTCGCATCATTCAGAAGACCCGGTAAACTTTGAGGCGATTTTCGAGCTGGTGTCGCCTTTGCAGCATAAAGAACTCTCCGAACGCATGCTCGGCGAATGGCGGTTTACCCGCAAAGATCAGGAATCTGAAAGCGAAGTCTGAGATTTACTTGATACCGAGTTCCCGGTAGTCTAGAACTTCGTCCCATTTGCTCTCGCGTGACATGTCGAGAGCTTTGTAAAAGGCGCGGTATTTCTGGTAGTCGGCCTTTTCGGGCCAGACGATGCTGATGATACCGTTTCTGGTAGCGCGTGACGAGGCAATAGCGTCGATGAGTTCCTTACCCATCTGTTTTACGACTGCCTGATTGCTGGCGCCATTGAGATCTGAGTTTTCGCGGTAGAAAGCATCGCCGACTTTGATCAGATCCCAGTAGTTGGTGCCCTTTCCGAAAGCGGCCTGGCCGCGGAGAGCAAAGCTGCGACCTGTTTCGTTCATCGCATTGAGCAGCTGCATGGCCAGCTGATTTACCGCGAAAACAATCTGAGCGGCTCCGGAAGTTTTCCAGGCGCCGATCTGGCTGTTGTTCAATCTTTCGGCCATGTCGACGGCGAATGCTTCCGGGCTGATGACGGTGTTTTTAACCATGAGCCGGGCCATGGCTTCGTAGTTGAAACCATTGATCGGAGTGGTTTCGGGGCTGCCGACCATGTAATCGCAGGCATCGCGCAACTGGTAAAGAACTTCGATACCGGCCGGCATGCAGGCGTCAAATGCGATGACATCGAATTTCCCGTCGGTCTTGCAGCGGCTGTTGAAGGCTTTAAGCACTTCGGCAACTTCGAAAATCGTCAAGGCATCGTGGTCGGTATGATCGTAGGCTACAAAGCGTCCACCAGAGCGGCGGTCCGGGTTGAAGACGACTTTTCCGGGTTCGCTGGCGCTGACTGAACCTTCGCCCCACCAGGTGAAGACACCGCTGCCGTGGCTGTTGATGATCAGTGCGTAATGTTTGGCGGGGTATTTGTCGTAGGCCCATTTAAGGCAGTCCCAGAGGGTCTGGGGTGAGCCCATATTCGTTTCGCCGAGCGCTCCTTCATCGATCAGTTTGCCCTTTTCAACACGCAGGCGGCTGCCACCCTTGTAGTTAAGTTTCTGCTCGTCTGAAGAGCCTTCTGACATGCCGTCGAGCTGCACCAGGATAGTTTTGTTTTCGCCGGGGCCCCAGGTTTTAAGGTTCGACAGATTGCGGAAATTGGCGCTTTCGAGGGTGGTGTCCTTGTCGTCGTTTACCATGTAGACGATGACTGTCCAGTCGCTTTCGGCCATACAGACAGAGGGCAGGCCAAACAGCATGAATACACCCAGGAGCAGCAGACTGATTTTTTTCATAATACCCTCCGTCAACATCAGGAATATCTGTTAATTATTACATATTTTTCCAGCAATCACAATGGCAGCTCTGCTGATAATCTGTTCTATAGAGATTGCCGGCCGAGCAGCCCGTGTTCCCCTGGCTGACGAATCGCCAGTTGCGAATCTGCACTTTTCACCGGCAAAAAAAAATCGCCCGGCAGATGGACTGCCGGGCGGTTTTTTAGTAATCAGAATTTGAATTTGTGGTCGACGACGGGAACAAGGTCAGAGCCGCAGACGGTGAGAAGCGCGTCGGCGCCCTTTTCGAGGCCGATGTTGACTCTGGCACTGCCTTCCTTGTTGGAAGTGGCGGTCGAAACTGCATCGAGAGTGCTGTTGTAGACAGTTACGCGGGCGTTTTCGACCGGGTTGCCCTTCGAGTCGATGACCTTGACGATCGCCTGGCTTTCGCCTTCGATCGATGAGGTTTCGACGCTGATGCTGACCTTTTCGGGCTTGCGGGTTCTGATCAGGGTGGTTCCGTCACCGAAGAGGTGCCACTGTTCCATCATCTTGACGCCTTCGCCCTTCGGCTCGATGCCGTAGATTTCGAGGCCCTTGATGATGCCGTTGGTGGTGAGGCCGCCGACCGAGACGTATGAATCGTTGACGATGAAGTCCGAGACGATTGCTGCCTGCACCTTGATCGGCGGAACCCACGACTGGTTGGTGGTCGAGCCGAAGATGGCGACCGCGCCGCGCGGATTTTCTATGTCGCCGCTGTTCATCCAGGCTTCACAGAAGCAGTCTTTGCCGACGAAGTTGCCATTGACGCAGGCAACGCTGATGATGACCGGTAGTTTGAGGCCGTTGGTGAGTTTGGCGCAGTCAGCATTGTTGAAGCCGGTTGTGCCCCATGAAGTGTTCGAGCCGTGGCCCATGTAGTTGATCAGAGAGACACCCTTGTTCACTGAAGTGAAAACCTGGTCTTTGAGGCTGCCGGCCCGTGAGCCGCTGCGGTCGACTTCGACCGAGAACGGCATTGGCTGTGTCGGAAAATGTGGGTGCATTCCGGGCATGCCTGGGAACGAGCCAGGGTATGGATAGCCGTCATAGCCACCGTTGCCACCGCCATTGCCGCTGGCTGATTCTTTGGGGTCATAGGCGCTGTCGATTTCACTGTATTTGGACTCAAGCAGGGCGGTGCGCAGCTGTTCAATGTATTCGTAATCGGGTGGGTTGCCCTGGCTGCTGCCGATGCCAAGCGCGCGGGTATACCAGGCGGCATCGTCGCCTTCGGCAGGGAATCTTTCATAGTTGATGATCTTGGCGACCTGGTAGGCGACCTGTTCGGGTTTGGCTGCCGAAATGCGGCTGATGATCGCATCGGGAACATGGTCGTCGCCGGCAAGTTTGACGTAGACCGGGTCTGAGTCAGCCTTTTCGTTTTCGCCCTTGTTGGTCGGGATTTGTTCAGCGTCACCAATCAGAATGACATGCGAAAAGCCAACTTCGTCATACTGCTGCTGCAGGAAAGCTTT
>CAZPCO010000248.1:0-5553 GCA_964585025.1 uncultured bacterium
CAAATGCGCATGGTTCTAACCCGTCTCGGTTATGGCTCAAAGATGGTTGTTACCGGCGATCACACTCAGATCGATCTGCCAAGAACCTCCGATTCTTCTTTGCTGGTGCTTGACGAAATACTTCATGGGGTAGAATCGGTCAAGTTTGTTGATTTAGCCACAGAAGACGTGATAAGACATGAAGTGGTCAGGCGTATAATTAGTGCTTTCGATGCTTATCTCGACAGAGAACGGAATAAAAGGTGAGCGAGCGAACAAGTCTTTTATTATCGAGTTTTCTTGACTGGCTGAATATTCCGGTTCAGCTGCAGAAGCGTTTTCTTATGCAGCTGGCGGCATTTTTTGCCATTCTCGTCATAATTCTCGTTATCGATCCAACCGGTTTTACGCCTGAAGTCATCGAAGGAAAGCCAGCCCCCAAGACGATCCGAAGTCCACGCACCATCAGTTTTGTCGATGAAGGCAAAACGAGTGAGCTGCGCTCGGCTGAAATGGAAAAGGTACAGCCGGTTTATACCCCCATCGAGCAGGCAGAAGAAGAAATGCTGGGAAAATTCGACCGGCAGCTTGAAGAATTGACCGGCTTCTATGAGGAATTTCGGCGCTTATCCGCCAACGAGCCGCCTCAACCCCTTATTGCATCATATTTTCCAGCCGAAGCTCTTCTTGACGAAGAAAAGCTGGTGCAGCTGCGCAACCTGCGCATTTCGCAGTTTGAAAAACTGAAGACGGTTTCTCGGCGCATTCTGGTGAACCTGAGCCAGAAGGTAATCACCGCGCAGAATCTCGATACCGTCAAAACTGAAGTTCGTACGCTTGTCGATGCCTACCCTGAAAGCTCTCTTTTCAAAAATACGATGACCGCCATGGTGCGCAATGCAATCGCCATCAATGCGATCGAGGACGAAAAACTGACCCGGCAGAGACGCGAGGCCGCCGCCAGAGCTATTCAGCCGGTCAAACGAACTTTTCAGAAAGGGCAGAAGATCGTCGAAGAAGGCATAATCGTCACTTCCGATGACTATTTCGTCATGCGCAAGATCGCCAGTCAGTTGCAGAAGAACCGGGTTCTCTCTCTGATGGGCAATTTTCTTCTGGCTCTTCTGGCCGTCATAATCTCGCTCGTATTTCTGCGTCTGGAAGACAAGAACGTTCTCTCAGATGGCGAACAATATAAACTCCTCGGAGTAATATGTCTGGTCACGCTGGCTCTGGCCAAGGCAGCTCATGCAACCGGCGTCGCATTCGACCGTCAGTATCTTTCCATTCTGCTGACACCGCTTCCAACGGTGGCTTTGCTGATGACCATGCTTCTCGACTGCACGGTTGCGCTGTTTCATATTTTCCTGATCGGTCTGCTGATGTTTGTCGTAGCCGAGTCGAACATCAGATTTGTGGTTATCAGCCTTTTCGGCGCAATTGCAGGCATTCTGGCATGGCGCACTGCCACCCGTGGCAGCGATGTTCGCAATGTTATCGGTTCGGCCGGTATCAAGACCGGTCTTGCCAGTGCAATTGCGGTTCTGGCGTTTCTGCTTCTCGATACCGAAAGCTTTGCGACCATGGATCTGCAGCAGATTGCCATGTTTGCTGGTTTTGGCCTTCTGAATGGCATTCTGTCAGGTATCGTTTCAAATGGGGTTTTGCCATACATGGAAAGTCTTTTTTCATTGGCAACCAGTTCGCGGCTTCTTGAACTCACGGATTTGTCACAGCCTTTATTGCGCAAACTTGCAGAAGAGGCCCCTGGAACTTACCAGCACAGCATTGCCGTTGCGACTCTGGCTGAAGCCGCCGCAAATGCCGTTAACGCTGATCCTTTGCTGACCAAGATCAGTTCATATTTTCACGATATCGGCAAAATCCGCCGACCAATGTATTTTGCCGAAAACCAGGCTGAAGAAAATCGTCACGATCAGGTGACGCCCTATATGTCCAGCCTCATTCTCATCGGCCATATCCGCGACAGTCTAGACCTGGGCCGTGAATACGGGTTGCCTGAGCGGGTGCTTTCGATCATGTCGCAGCACCATGGAACGACTTTGATCAGTTATTTCTATGAAGAAGCGAAAAAGCTCAAAGATGGTGAGGATGTTAACCAGGAGCGTTTCAGATATCCGGGCCCCAAACCGCAGACAAAAGAGGCAGCGATTCTGATGCTTGCCGATTCTGTTGAAGCTGCAGCCAGAACTCTGCCACAACACACTCACAGCAAGATCGAGGGCCTGGTACAGAAGATTGTCGAACATAAACTCAACGATGAGAACCAGCTGGATGAAAGTGATCTGACGTTGAAAGACATCGAAAAAATAATTCAGGTGTTTGTCAGAACTATCACTTCAATGTACCATAGCAGAATTGATTATCCCGGGAAACTTTCCAACCAACCGAAGGGGGCCGCAGATGGAAGTTCTGATCAGTAACCGACAGAAACTTGTCGATGTCGATCTTGAACAGGTGCGTGAAGTTGCCATCGAAATCATGAAATTCGAGGCCTCACCTGAAAATGCCGAACTTTCGATTGTTTTCTGCGACGATGATTTCATTCAGAAGCTGAACAAGGATTACCGCGGCAAAAGTGAGCCCACAGACGTTCTTTCGTTTCCTATCGACGAAGAAAATTTCGAGCCTGAAATCCGATTGCTGGGGGATATAGTTATCAGCACCGAAACAGCGGTCAGGCAGGCTGAGAGTCTGAAACATCCGCCGATGCTCGAAATAGTATTTCTGCTGATTCATGGCCTGCTGCATCTTCATGGTTACGACCATATTCAGAAGCTGCAACGGCGCCGAATGCGCGACCGCGAGGTGACCATTTTCCGTCATCTCTGTGAAAGACAGTTGTTAAGCTGTCTCGAAGGCAACACGCCAGATCCTCTGATCAAGAGGGTCATCGAAAATGACTAGCATGAAGGCGGGCTCTATCTGACATTATGGACGATTCGATAACAGGCATTCTTTTTGCCGGCTGCATTTTTCTTTCAGCCTTTTTCTCTTCCGCCGAGACCGTTTTCTTCTCATTGTCGCCATTGCGCCTGAAGAAATTCGAGAATGACGGCGACGCAAGGGCGACCGACATTCTTAAGATCCTCGCTGACCGACAGCGACTGTTGATCTCACTTCTCATGGGAAACACGCTTGCCAATGTTTCTGCTACTGCCATAGCCGTTGTATTTCTGCAACGTCGCCTGCCTGATCTGCTGGTTTTCGGCGGCGGGGCCGATTCGCTTTTCTGCCCGGTCGTTGCAGTTTTTGCAATGACAGTGCTGTTGTTGCTGATCGGTGAAATCGTACCGAAGACCGTAGCGCTGTTCGGCGGTTATGCCTTTGCACGTCTGATCAGCAAACCTCTGCGCCTGCTATTGATGCTTGCCTACCCGTTTTCTTCGATTCTTGTCTGGATAATAGGTCGCTTCGTGCCGCGTTATTCCGACTGGAACAGCCAGTTGGGTGGTTCTTCAGCAATAGAAGAGATTGACAGTTATGTGAATCTTGGTGAAGAAGCCGGCATCATCGAACATGACGAGAAAGAGATGATCAGTTCTGTTTTTGAATTCGGCGATACTCTGGTTCGTGAGGTAATGGTGCCGCGACCGGATATTATAGCGATGCCGATCAATACCAGTCAGGCCGATCTGCTTAAGTTCATCCGCGAAGATGGCCATTCCAGGTTTCCGGTTTACGACGGCAGCATGGATAAAATTCTCGGTATTCTCTACGTCAAGGACGTCCTGATCAGGCTTGAAGAAATTCAGAAATCGTATGATCTATTCAAGCTTCTCCGATCGCCGTTCTTTGTGCCCGAAACCAAGAAACTTGATGATCTTCTGGGAGAATTTCAGAAGAGAAAGCAGCACCTTGCAATTGTCATTGATGAATACGGCGGAGTTTCCGGACTGGTTACGATCGAAGATCTTCTTGAAGAGATCGTTGGCGAGATTGTCGATGAGTATGACCTTGAAGAACAGGAGCCCCTGATCAAGGTAGAAGAGAATGTTTTCAGCATCGATGCCCGTTACAGCATTACCGATCTCGAAGCTGAACTGGGTTGTGAGTTCGATTACCAGGATTCTGAAACGGTCGGCGGTTTTGTGCTTGAAAAACTTGGCCGGATTCCCCAGCGCGGCGAGATTTTCGAACAACCGCAGGGCACCTTCCTGATATCAGAGATCAAGGGAAACCGCATTTTGCGCATCAGATTCACCATGAAACCTGAAATTGCCGAAGATATTGAGCCGGGTAGAGATTGACAGTAGCATTAAATGGTAGTTATAGCGTAGAATGTCAGAATCATGAAGCTTCCTATCGAACACGAACGACTTAACCGCACCCTGCAGGATGCCGGGCAAAAACTTAACGACCTGTTTGACCAGGTGCGCAAATACCTTCTGACCGGGGTTATCGTTCTCGTTCCATTTGTGGTGACCCTGTATATTCTCTATGCGATTTTTCAGGTCACCGATGGTTTGCTTGGAGTGGCAGTCAGTCGGTCTCTGGGCTATCGAATCCCAGGCATGGGTATTTTTCTGACAGCCCTGATCTGTGTCACGGTGGGCGTCATTGCCCAGAATTACGTCGGTCGTCGAATCATTGCCCGCATCGATGTCTCACTTGAGCAGATCCCGGTAGTCCGGTCGATCTACAATGGCATCAAACAGGTATCTGACGTTTTTGTCAGGAACAATCGTGGTGAATTCAAAAGAGTGGTTTTGATTGAATATCCAAAGGATAATTCCTGGGCAATTGGCTTTGTAACGGGCGATTTTCAGCCTGCCCCAGGAGTTACAGGCCTGGAGAAAGATCTGGTAACCGTTTTTGTGCCAACGACCCCAAACCCGACCTCGGGCTTTCTTTTGATCATCAGTAAATCGCGCATTGTCGACGCATATCTCGATATTGAAGATGCGATGAAGATAGTAATTTCCGGCGGTCTGGTTCAGGCCGGTAAAAACGCTGACAACGGCGATGGTGAAACTGTTGAAGATTTTGTGATTCCACATTGACGCTGCGAGGAAAGATCATGAAAAGGTTAGGCGTTCTTGTCATATTGATGGTGTTGCTGCTCAGCTTTGCGCCTGCTTCTTCGGGAGCTACGGGCAATATCGAAGAAATCAGGCAGTATTTTGAACTGCGTGATACCATAAGTCTGATGAATCTGGAAATGAAAAGGGCTCTGGCTCCAGATTCACAGTCGTCGCTGCTGACCGAACCGGATGCGGAAAACCGTCTCAACAGCTTCATCAGTTTTATCGAAAACCGCATTGGCAGCTTTGCCAACAGCGATACGCCTCTGAAATACCATTACATCAAGAAGCTCAATAATATTTTTGCCGAAACCAGGCAATTGCATGCTTCGCTGGCACCCAGGCTGCGGGCAGCTGTGCTTGCAGCTCCGGCAGTGCCGAAGTCTGGGGTGACTGTGGTTCCGGCTCCTGCAGAACAGCTTGACGATGGAACCGGCAAAGTTCACCCGAAGCCGTTCTTTGATTCTATCGGTATGCGCACTCTGGCTCCCGCTTCTCCTTCTGCTGCAGTTCAGAAACCCGTAGAGCC
>CAZPCO010000249.1:0-5502 GCA_964585025.1 uncultured bacterium
TACTTGATACTCGCTTCATTCTCGGTCTCCCTGAACTTATATACTTATCCGGGAAATACTCGCGCCGGATGTTATTATTCTAATGGTAGAAAATTGAACCCGCAAGCGAAAAAATTAAAAATTTGTACACAAATATGAAAAACAAATAGATATATTATCTGGTGATATGCAAGGCAAAAAATTTCCAGTTGAAAGTTTTGAGAAATGCAGCAAGAAGATACCTTTAATGTTACTGTGGCGACACCTGATGACCTGAACGACCTTTTTGCGTTCGAAAAGATCTGTTTCGAGCATGAGGCAGACCGGTTTCCCCGGCGGAATCTGTTGCGTCAGATAACGTCAAAAACCAGCCGGGTCTATATCCTGAGGGACGACAGCGGTCGTATGTGTGCAACTGTGACCGGTTTGCTGCGTCATTTCAAAATCCCATCCGGAAGAATCTATAAAATTGGGGTTCTTCCAGAAATGAAAAAGCGCGGGATTGGCTCATTCCTTATCAGAACCGTTGAAAACTGGTTCAGAGAGAAAGGAATGCGCAAATCCTGCGCCGAAGTGCGCGAAAGCAATTCCCCCTCGCGCCGGATGTTCGAAAAGAACGGTTATGTTGAAACCGGCTTGTTGATATGGTTCTATGCCGGCGGCGAAAACGCTGTCAAATACTGGAAAGATCTATAGTTTCTTTAAACAGCAGTATCGATGAGTTTTGGCGCTTTTTTGTCTTCGTTGTCGTCTTTTCCGGCTTTTTCATACGGATTGCGGCTATTGAAAAGCTTTTCGAACATCTGTTGTCTGAATTTTTCAGCGTAACTGGAAAATTCTTCAAGAAAACTCTGATAATCCGACTGACTTAACTTCAGGTCGGGATTGAAGAACATTTCGATTAACGACGACTCTTCGTCTGATGCAGACCCGGGCAGCAGGGAAGTGAGATCGACCCCGGACTGGGAAGGCACTTCTGCTGGGCCGAGAATTTCTGGTGTTTCAGTCTTACCGCCGATCGCATCGCTTCTTGCCTGTTCGACATCGGCAAAAAATGCTTTTGCCTGCTCCTGCATCTGGTTTCTGATACCGTCGAAAGCCCCATTGGCTTCGCCATATTTTTTTTCGAGTTCGGCGAAAAAATCGTCTGATTCGGCAAGAAAGTTTTCGAGAGCTTCAGGGCTGAGGTCGGCAAGCCCCTCGACGGCGTCGAAGAATTCACCGGTGGTTTCGGGAGATATTTCAAGCGATTTGCCGGTGCCGTTCATGAAAGAGCCGACCGGGTCGATCGACAGACTGAAATTGCCCTGGAATGTTTCGGAGACTCTGCCGCTGAGTTCTACGAAGCGGCTGGCGCCGTCAGAACCCATTTTGGCTTCGACTTTGGAAGAAAGCTCGTAGAAAAGGTCGAATTGAAAAGATATGTTGAGGCCATCAGCCTCAAGTGAAGCTGTTTCGGGATTTCTTTTGGTGCCTTCAGCAGCCTTGTCTGCCTCTTTGTCGGCTTTGGAACGTTCGAATTTGTCGGTTGCCTGTCTGGCGGCCCTGGCTGATTCTTCGTTTCCATAGAGACGTTCGCGGTTGCGCGCCTGAAGCTGCTCAAGCGGTGACCTTCCCTGGTCGTTAAGCAGTTTGATGCTCATGATTCTGCCTCCTTGCAGTTAAAAAGGTATAATTCACCCTTTCCTTCAATATTTATCGACATTAATCTGTTATAAGTTGACTGACTGATAAAACCAAATTCGGCGATTTTGGTACCAATATGCGGATTGAGAGAATTATTTGCTCTGCAAAGTCATAAAATCTTTGATTTTCGCAGTGTTTTAACGAGGGGATTCTGAAGTGTCAGGATCAAGAAGCTCAGATGCGCTGGCGGAACCTTCCATTCTCAGATCTGTTGAACCGCTGCCGGTCTGACTGGCTTCAAATGTTTCTGAAGCGTTCTCAACCGGTTGCCATGGTTTGCCGTCTATATAAGGCATCAGTTTGTCTAAAAGCAGGGTCGATGTGCCGGATTCCTCCTGGTTTTCGTGCCCGGCAATGTCTGCCGGAGCAGCAATTTCAGAAAGCTTTTTCAGCAGCAGGAAAGTATTTTGCAGTTCTTTATCTGTCGAAAAAACCGGTTCGAGATGCGTGTCGATATCTCTTGCTGGAAAGGCGCTGCCATTAGTCGCTGAAATGCTTTTGCCTGCCAGCTTTTCAAGGTCAGCGTGCAGTTCTTTCTGCCAGTCGCCGGTTTTTGCCGGACTCAGGGCCAGGCCAGAATAGAATTTCTCGAGATAAATTTTGAAGTCGAGAAGGCTGCGCATAATCAGATTCATGTGTACAGCCTGCCGGACCGGGGGAATTCCATTTTTTGCATCGAGAAGGTATTGCAGCTGGCCCGCAAGAAAAAGTCGGTGCTGGTTATGCTGATTTAACAGCCCGACCCATTGTTTATGCCAGCCAGAAAGGAGCTGACGGATATGGTTACCCGAAATCTTCAGCAGGTCAGCAGGAGGGGCCGAGACTGCTCTCTGACTGGAAATCCGGTCGAGCTGAGCAAGCAATACGCTGATTTTTGCCGCGGTTCTGCTTTGTAACTCTGCAATTTCACCGATAATGTCATTCATTTCATAAAGCTTTTTCAGGCGGTTCAATCGCATTTCCGGGTTCCTGCGTGCTTCTTCGACAGAAATGTTGATTGCTGAGCGTGTTGAGCGCGTGAATAGTTCGTCGGCGACAGCGATAAATTCAGGCATTATCAGCATCGATGCCAGAGCCTGAAATGGCAGGAACCGGTTGACGCGTGTCAGCAGTTCGCAGTTACGCCGAAAAAAGCGGTCAGAGCTGTTGTTTGCTGTCACGGCGAGAGCTGCATCGCAGGTTTTCTGCATTGCAGTTGCGGTTACAGCCAGGCTAAAAAGGCGACGTTTCATGCGTGCCAGTGAAATACCGGCAAACGGGTCGGCTGCAAAGGGGTCGGGAGGAAGATGCAGACTTTCTGTTGCAGTTTCGATATCGGCAGTTGCACTGCCGGGTTCTATCTGGGTCTCAGAGGCTACCGCCGCAACGTCATCGGTTTCGGAAATCAACTCTGCAGCTGAAGATGCTGTTCCGTCATACAGATGAGTTTCTGGTGTGGTTTCTTGCAAAGAGGCTGCAGGCACTCCGTTGAGAATGCCTGCATACAGACAGAAAGTTAGCAGCAGTTTATTGTTCATCGGTTTCTTACATCGAGTCGCCGGCCCGGCCGCCACGATATTTCTTTTTGTAGCTCTTAGCGTTCGGCATACTGGGGAAAGACATCTGGCCGGAAGCCTGAACACTGGTCATGTTACCATACCATGTGTAGGTACGGGTGATAGGGTTCAGCATCGCATAAAGCTCTGCCCGTCCATCACTGTCGGCATCGACATATATCTTGTCGGAAACGCCATCGACGTCAAGGTCGTATTCCCACTGGTCTATACGGCCGTCGAAATTGCGGTCATACTGGTAATCGTTGTAGCGGCCATCGAAGTTGCGGTCGGTTGCCCAGTAATCGGCACGTCCGTCGCCGTTGCGATCGGCTACAATCAGATCGACGCGTCCATCGCCGTTGCGGTCGTATTGGCCGGCCGTCTGCATGAAATTGCCGCTGAAGGCGTAGGCCATGTCGGGATTCATCGATTCGGTGTCAGACGCGGATTCCCATTCGTTGAGTCCGGCTTTCACCTGCGAGGCTACTACAGCCATAATGGCCAGTATCAGCCCGAATATCAGAACAGGTCTTCTGGTAAGCATAGAAACCTCCATCTAAGGTCATGGCCACAAAGAGTATAAAGAAACGAAGGTTTCGCAAGCAGTTTTTAAAAAAAGATAATGAAAATGGCCAGACCTGCCGAGACCAGAGCGCCAAGAGCAATTCCATCGCGCCTTTTACCGGTAAGCCGACTGGTTGCTGCAATGCCGGCGGCGGTCAGTAAGGCAACCGGAATCATGGCGTGCGGTGCAGCCAGCCCAATGACGCCTATAGTTGCAAAGCTGCTGAAAATCGTTCTGCCCGAAAAGCCCTGGAGGGCAAGACAGGTCAAGGCGCTGCCAAAAACGGTAGCCATTATGGCCAGAACGCTTTTCCATACCGGCAGAGAAACTGAAAATGCCCGCGCCAGATCGGTTATCTGGGCCAGATCGCTTTTGAATTCTGCTGCTATCTCGGGGTGCTGGGCGAAGTAATGATTGCTGATCAATAAAATGATGGCTGTCTGCAACGGAATGATCAACCATGAAAGCTTTGAGCCAGTCTTGGAACAGATCTGGTCGTTGGCTGCGGGTTGACGATTCATCAGCAGCAGGATCAGGCTGGCCGGGAAAAATACGGCTGCAGTTATCATCCAGTTCCACATTCCGGTGTCAATTGCTGGAGCCAGTGCGGTGAAGCAGTGAGTTATCGATATCTCGCAGCCGGCCATGGCAAGAAAGAAGATCATGGTATCGACAATTTTCTGTGTCTGAGATGATCGAGCTTCATCGTCGAGTCTGAAAAGCAGAATATTAACAGCTTTGTTGGCAATGAGGCCAAAAATGCAGACAAAAATCGTTATGCTGTAGATACTGGTTGCTGACAGGTTCTTGGCGGGAACCAGCAGGAGCATGAGCGCCAGAGCAGCGAGTTTTCCGGCGAACGTGGAACGTTGCTGGAGAATTTTACTGTCGAAACATGGGAAAATTGCAGAAATAAGTACTGCGGCCCAGACGCAGGCCGCTGTAAACAGAGCCACATAGCAGGTGCCTTCAATAATGATTCCAGTTGAAAAACCCATTTTTACCATGCTGGCAATTGTGGCAGGAACAAAAATGCATTCGGCGATGGCAGTCCAGAAGATGCTTTTGTTTGCCAGCAGAGTTTGTGGTGGTAACGGCAGGGCTTCGAGAAGAGAAATGGTGCGGCCTTCATAGCCAATGGCGTTGACTGGCCCGAACATGCAGAAGTAGATTATGGCGCCGGCCACGATGTTTAAAATCGCCGCTGGCGTGGTCAGGCTGACAACTTCTTTGAGAAAGTGAATTTCGAGGATGATCAGAGTAATCGGCATCAACAGGGCGTTGATCAGAAGATTGAAATCGCCTTTCAGCAGCATGACTTCCTTGTGATACAATCCCCGGAAAAATCTTTTGCCGTAATTGCTTTGTCTGACATTGTTTCCATGCGCATAATTGAACCAGTTCCAGCCGATGGCAAGGCTGAAGAAAATTGTTCCGATCAGCATGCATGCAGCCCAGAACCCGGAAAAGTAGAAAAACTCGTCACAGAATGAGGCGCTCAGAAGCGATGTTGCCAGCCATTGCACCGGCAGCAGATAGACGAACACGGTTTCGTTGAGCACATCGAGGTAGCTGACAACGAAGTCGAGTGTTTCCGGCAGAAAATTGCTGATGACAAGGTAAGGGGCTATAGAAAGGAAAGCGCTGCAGTAACTGAGGAGCGAAAAAATGTTGTTGATGGTTGTCAGACGAAAAAACCTTGTCATGAAAATCATGCTGAGATTGATGATCAGGCCG
>CAZPCO010000250.1:0-5499 GCA_964585025.1 uncultured bacterium
ACCCCATACAATTACAAGCAGAACCGCCATGATCATGAAACCGTCGTAATTTTTGCCGGTCGCTTTTTCTGCAGCCAGCCAGAGCTCATAAGGCAATTTTCGACTGAACGAGGTGCGATAAAGAATGACTTCATCAATGCTTGCAGCCGTGCTCAATGAGGCTATAGCCGAATAAGCAGCTTTCTTTTTCAATTCCGCCAGCAGAGTATTTGCCGGCCGACTTCCCTTACCGGCAAGGGGAATAACCGGTTTCAACTGATCCTGAAGAGTTTCTACCGGGATAAGCATTGGAACAGACTTGAACGCCGATGCCGCAGCAATCTGGTTCAGAGTCATATCCGCAGCTTCCTGCTCTGATGGTTTGCGGCTGGAAATAAATACGAAAGCGCCAGGCCTGCGGCCATCAAGGTAAATAAAATCCCAGAACATAGTTCTCGTCTCGCCCTGAAAAACCACATCTACACACTTCCCTGCCCGGGTATCCAGCAGCAATTCACCGGTCGTTCGCTCCCCAAAAAGCTTTTCGAGACGGGCACTCAACTTTTTCTGCTCCGAACTGCCAATACTGTCCCAGCGGTTGAGAGAGGCAAAAATCCGGGCTATAAAACTGCCATTCTGCTTTGCCAGACCTTCAGCCGTCAGACACTTTCCTTCTGAGGCGGAAAAATCGAAAACATAGAGCATTTGCGACGAAAACCAGCCTGCCGGCAAGCAGGCATCGAAAGCCTGTTTAACAAGAACACCATTGTGGCCAAGCGGCTGAGGCTTTCGGGATAGTTTCTCACTGACGCGTCTGAAGCAATCGCGCATCTGGGCTTCAACTGTATAGTTTACCCTGAATCGCTGAGCCAGCCCGGCCGCCTCGTCTGCCCATTCAGCAACAAAACGTCGTTCATCGAGTCCATTCTGCCGGGCATCCCAATGCCAGGCTCCGACCAGACTCAAAAGAGAAAGCAGAAATACTGCCAGGACAGTGATATCTGAACGCCTGCTCAAAACGACTCCCCTCTATCATGCACAACTTGAAACAATATAACTCATGTACACCGACGGTTGCGACAAAAATTCCAGTTCCTCATGCCGCTTTTCGAGCGTTCCTTATCCCCCCAAACTGACCTGTGTTATAATTTTTCAGGTTACTGCCTCCAGAATATCTGACTAAAGGAGACAACGTGAAACACATCGAACTGCCGCGACAGTCTCTGGGCTTTTTTCCGACCCCTCTGCATGAACTTGGAAATCTGAGTCGCGAGCTTGGCGGGCCGCGCATTTTCATCAAGCGCGACGACCTCACCGGGCTTGCTCTGGGCGGCAACAAAACCCGCAAACTCGAATACCTTATTGGCGAAGCGTTGGCCATCGGCGCCGATACTCTGATTACCGCCGGAGCCATTCAGTCGAATCACTGCCGTCAGACTGCTGCAGCTGCTGCAAGCCTGAAGATGCAGTGCCACCTCGTTCTTGGCGGCAGCGAACCCGAAACCGCCAACGGAAATCTCCTGCTGGACCACCTTCTTGGTGCCCGGATTCATTGGGCCGGCGAAAACCGTAAAGGTGAAGACATTCCGAATCTGGCAGAAAAACTGCGCCGCGCCGGCCGTAAACCTTTTATCGTTCCATATGGCGGGTCGAATGAACTCGGTGCGACCGCTTTCGTCGAAGCTTTATGCGAACTGGACGCTCAGACTTACCCACGACACCTCGACTTTGATCATATAGTCTTCGCTTCAAGCTCAGGAGGCACTCATGCCGGGCTGATGGTCGGCCGGCAGCTGCTGCGAAAAAAATTCCAGCTCAACGGCATCGCCATCGACAAAGTCGGAACCGCTGAAAAATCACTCGGCAAACAGATTATCGACCTGGCCAATACCACAGCGCATTTTCTGGAAATCGACCACAGGTTTACTTCCAGCGACCTGGACTTGAACGAGAACTACACCGGTGCCGGCTACGCGGTTATCGGCGACGCCGAAAGAGAGGCAATCTCGATGCTTGCCCATCACGAGGGTATTCTGGTCGACCCGGTATATACCGGACGGGCCATGGCGGGCCTCATTGACCAGATACGCTCCGGGGCCATAGGGAAGAATGCCACCGTTCTATTCTGGCACACCGGCGGCTCACCGGCCCTGTTTGCCTACGCACCCGACCTGCAGACTCTTCGCTAGAGACAAAAGGAAAACCGGGCTGTTTCAGTATTTGAAACAGCCCGGTTCTTTTGTTGTCTATCAGTATCTGATGCTGGTTCTGGCAGAGATCAGCGCCAAAGATTCCTTGAAACGGTTGTATACGGCTCTGGCACGCTGAGCGAAAAAGGCGGCTGGTCTGGCGATGGCGACTTTATCCTGCCGCTTGCTCAAACATAGTGCCAGGTTGTTCATGCCTTCGAGCATAACACCGAGACGGCTATAGAGCATCTCCTTGAGCCGCTTTTCAGATTTTTCGCAAAGGGCGCGGGTGTTATCGGAACGGTTGACCATGGCTTCAAGCATTTTGGTCATCATTTCTGGCTGCTTCATGAAGAAGTCTTCGACCTGATGCAGCTGCACGACAATTGCGGTCAGATCGGTGGCGCAGACAACGTCAGCAGTGCGCCTCATATCAGGCACTCTGGCATCGAGATTGAGAAATACGGCGATTTCTCCTACGATACTGCCAGGATTGTCAATAACGATATTGGGGTTGCCTCCGCCGGTTACGACTTCAGCAGCGCCTTCGGTGATGATGAAAAGTTTGTCACCGATAGTGCCTTCTTTGCAAAGCAAGGAACCGGCTTTAAAAGTCTGCATCTTGACGTCTCGACCGACGTAATTCACGATGCCGCAGGCTACCGATGAATTGCCGCGGGCATGCACCTCTGCCTGGCGGGTTACTTCATCGGCAAGAGCCCAGGCAGGATGAGTCTTGGCAGCTGCCAGATCACGGTCCATCAACGATGGATAACCGATGCCGGCGAGCTCGTTGACACCGGCAATATAATCACGGGCTGTTGTGCGGATAAAGGTTTCAAGCTCAACCTCTTCTTTGGCAACCCCGGCAAAATGCGCGAAAAACTGTTTCATGTAGCGGGCAAAAGAAATACAGGCTCTGACACCTATCTTCGGATCAGTAGAAAAATAGGTTTTCAGCTTTTCATGATCATCAGCAGGAACAGATTCAACCGAGGATTCATCAAGAGCAAAAACCGAGAACCCCTGCGGCTGGCCCATCAATGCTTCGATTTCCCCGAAAAGTTCCTGATGTGACACGATGCCGACCAGATCGGCTTCGTTGAGCATTCTTTTGACGCCGAGTTCCTTGACCGATTTTTTCGAAAATACCTTGGCAAAACGCCCTGAAGTTACCTTGAAAAAAGCAGGAACTATGTCACCCTGAAGAAAAACATGATCACCAGGAGCAAAAGAGCTGCATACTGAATTCGCCATTCAAATCCCCCACATTGTACATCTGAAAACCATACGCGATAATTTGAGCGAAGTACTATTATACGATATTCTTACAAAAAAGTTTATGCAATTTAGTATTTTTTTCATTCTTACTAAGATAATCGACAAAACAGCTGCATTTTTTCTGCCTTGCCTTTCAGCGAAGCCAGTGAATGTTCTGCAAATTCGTTTTTGTCGCTCAAACCAGCAATAAAAGTCGCGGAATACAGACACCTCTGCTCCGGCATCTTTTCAGCTTCCTTCTCGATTCTGGCGCTGACGTTTACAGCATCGCCGATAACAGTGAAATCGCGTTTCTCACCAAAACCCAGCATGCCGCAGATGACTTCTCCAGCATTGACGCCAATCGCTAGAGAAAAATTCAGCTCCCCATCCTTCTCGGCCTGCATGATTCGTGTCACAGCTCTGATAGCTGCCAGACGCGCCTGTTCAGGATACTCGTCGGCAGCAAAAACTCCGAGAATCTTGTCACCCATCAGCTTGTCAATATCGCCGCCTTCGTCGATGATTATGCGACATAGTTTCGAAACCTGATCTTTCAGTCTGCTGAAAAGCTCTGCAGTTCTGCCTGACTCAAGATGCCTGGCAAAATCCAGGCTGGCAAGATAAACAAGCACAAATTCCCGTCTGCCGTTTTCCATGCTGCCACCATCTGCTCCAGCAGCCTTTCTGGCACTGCGAGACAGCATTTTGCCCATCAATTCCCTTTCGGCAAGACCTCTGGCAAAACGGTCGAAGGAAGAGCACAGCTGCCCAAGCTCATCGCTGCGATCGAGCCCGATCCGATAAAAAAAGTTCTGCCCGCCGATATGCTGCATACCTTCTGTTAATGCACGCACCGGCAGCATGATGTCAGAGGCCGTCTGAATGCCGATAAACAAGAAAAGCAGCACCGAAAACAGCAAAAAATAGAAAAGCAGACGTCGAATTCGTCCTGAAGCCCGGTCGATCGGATTCTGTGATGCCAGACCCATCAGAAAACACTCTGCCTGCCTGGTGCCTGGTCGACCAAAAATACTGACTTTCTCATTATTTACGTTCTGAACAAAGGAAACCGGCAGATTCGAACCGGCGATCCATGAACTTGCGGGGCGCAAATCCAGGCCCGGGAACAGGTTGTATGAATTCATCACCCGCCCGTAATGCGGGTATTCCATCGCCGAAACTGCAAACTGCCCCTGATTCATTCTGGCAATGCGACTCATGTAACCTCCTCGACTGACCGAAACAAGCCAGATAAGCAGATGCGCCGGATTCTCGATGGCGGGCAGAGCCGAAACCAGCAGCAAAGCAGCTCCAGTGGTAATTTCAAACTCGACCAGCCGCGAAAAAGTGCTGTTCAATTTGATATAGGCTTCATCACCAAAATTAGATCTGATACTGCGCATCGCACCATCGAAAAACATTTCGCCCTTCAGATCCTGCATTTTTAAGCTTTCCCCGGATCTGTTCCGATCGATTCGGTTCAAAATATGTCTTCCGAGCTGAGAAAGCAGAGACGCAAACGCATTCGTATCACCACCGCCCTGCGAATTTCCGGAACCCTTGTTCCGGGCATCATCAGCCTTCTTATTGAAACTGACATTCCAGCCGTTGTGGCCGATCATGATCAGATCCCGGGCAGTCGCGTTCGAGGACCAGTCCGCGTCAAGATCGATGGCTTTAAATGCCTCGGCAAAAATCAACCGCATTTCAGAAATAAGCTCGGCGGCCTTTGGGTCTTTATCAAGACTTTCCGCCAGCCTGAGAATTCTTGAATCAGCACTCAACTCACGCAATTGTTCAGCCAGAACTCTCTCATACCAGCTGGATCTCAATTCGAAACTGTCCAGAAAGCGCTGCATTTCAGTCAGCTGCTGGTGCAACAGCGCCTGATGATTCTGAAAGACGAAGCTGTCGGCAACCAGTTTGACAGTCAGCATCGGCACAATTGCAGTAACCATCATCGAAACGATCAGCTTCACCTGAATCGACCGCTTCAAAGCACTTTCTGCGTATAGAGTCCTGCCAGTGTAAAATACCGCAATCAGCACCAGTAACCCGAGAGCCAATT
>CAZPCO010000251.1:0-5499 GCA_964585025.1 uncultured bacterium
CACTTCTTGAAGAGCAAACAAAGCTCACCGAACTTGAAAGTTTTCCAAACGAGCTTGAAAGATTGAAGATGCAAAATTCAAAAATTCTCGTGGAAATCGCATCTCTGACACCGAAACAGATTTTTCTGACCAATGCCGAATTTATTACCGCCGGCTCAGATCCTCATTTCAGACTGCAAGGGCACGCCGACAATTCAGACAGCGTTTTCGAATTTCTCGGGGCACTTGGCCGGTCGGCCATTTTTACCAATCCGGCCCTGGAAAACACCCAGGAAGTTCCCATCGACGAAGAGCGGTATTTCATCAGATTTGTTCTCAATGGAAAAATCAACCCCGACGAATTGACTATGGCCAAACCTGACGATGGCACTGAAGGCGGAGAAGATGCCGGCGATATGGAACCGATGATGGAAGCAGGTGGTGAGTAATGGCCGAAGAACTGAATATTTCTGAGTGGCTGAAAAAGGCCAAAGATGACCCCAAACTGGCAGCGCAACCACTATTGATAGTAGCTGCTCTAGCCTTCATGGGTTATAAGTTTCTCTATTCACCCAAAGTCATCGAGCTCGGCAAGGAGATAAAAAAAAATCAGCGGGTAGAAGCTGACATAAAAACAGTCGAGTCAGCTATCGAAAACCTTGAAGACATCAAACTCGACCTCGAAGACCGCAAAGCCAAATGGGAAACTGCTCAGAAGCTTTGCTACAAAAAGGCTGAGATGACATCATTTCTCAAAAGAGTGAGAGAAATTGCACAAAGAGCTGGAATTAATGTAAAAAGTGTCAACCCGCAAACCATTACCCCGACCCAGGTGGGTAAAGTTACCGTGGAAAATTTCCCCGTGTCGTTTTTCTATACTGGCGATCTCGTTCAAATGGGCACCTTTATGCGACTGCTCGAGCTTGAAGAAAAAATAACCTTCATATCCATTCCTCCACTGGCACCAAATGCCAGCGGCGTATTTGAGGTCGAACTCACACCGACGACAATCCTGGTTCCAGACAAAATTGAGGTTCAGGCCAGCGAAAATGAACAGTAAACAGCTTTTCTTTTTCAGTCTGATAATTCTTTCGGTGGCAATGGGCATGAACTGGTTTAAAAACCGACCCAAGACTAAGCCACCAAAATCGAACCGACCCAGAGTCGCTTTAAATCTAAGCGATCTGCAATTGCAGGATGAAGGGTCGCAGACCGAAACAGGAGAAGGATCTGAAACAGTAGAACTTGTCGGAGACACCGGTGAAGGAGAAACTATCGGTGAGACCGGTGAACCAGATATTGCTTCTGCTGAAGCCGACATCACCGGCGAAACAGCCTCTGACTCGACCGAACTGGCCTCTGGCACAGTCGACACCTCAGACCCGCTTTTATCAGATCCTGTGATACTTGCTCTAAAAAAGATGCCACGAAACCCGTTCGAGGTTTCGCCATACGCACAGCTGGTTGAACAACTCAAAATGGCTCAGGAAATATCGAATGAACCGGTGGCAAAAAAATCGGTTGCCTTGCTGACTGCAGAGTTCACGGCCACTATTCAAACGGCCAGAGAACTGGTTGCTGTCATCGATAAGAGGCTTTTCCGCATCGGTGAAACCTTTCAAGACAAAAAAATCACCGACATCAAAACTGAATTCGTTTCACTTGAATCCGACAGTGGCATTTTCCTGATTCCGAAGACCGGGGTTACCATAAGCATTGCTGAAGATGGTACCTATACCGTCGACGATTCCTTCCAGAAAAAGTGATAAAAGCAGTTCATTAAACAGACTGGCATTACCGATACTGGTAATATGCAACGTTCAGTTAAATCATTGCTTTTTATCTTTGCAGCGTTGGTCGCATTATTTGCCACCGGCTGCATCGACAAGACGGTTTACCCGGCGACCGAACTTCAGGTCACTTCGGTAGAACCATATGCCTTGATTCCGACTGCTACCGATACGGCATCACTGCCAACAACTACAATCACCGTAAAATCTCAAAGCAAGATACCCTGTTCGCTCAAAAGCATCAGTGCAAGGTATTTTACGGTCCACGGCGAAGAGATACCGCTTCTGGCAATCAGCAGGCAGGAAATACAAACCAGCCTGGATGCCGAAGGGGAGGCGACTATAGAGCTGGGGCCGTATTCGTCTGCACTTTTGGATCTTTTCGAGCTTTCGGCTTCGAAGATATCACCAGTCAAGGCCCAGATTACCATGCATTTTTTAGATATCAACGGCAATTGGGTAAATCTTGAAGCGCACTGCCTTCTCTACAAATACGATGCAGCTGCGACCACAGGCAGCAGGAGATCATTGTGAACGGCAGGCTTAAATGCTTATATCTGGCAGGAATCGGCTGGGTGTTAATCACCGGGCTGGCAGATTCCCCCCTGCTGGCACAGAGCACAGCCGGCTGGCAAAGGCTGAGGAGCTCAGCACGCGGGGCAATCAGTCATCCCGCCGAACCGCAGACCAGTCCCTCGTTTTATCCAACTATTCGACCTTCCCAGGTTCGTCCGGCAGCTGCGAACTCTCGCATCGCCAAAGGCACCAACTGGGTCGATCTTGGCAATGGTGCCCGCATCAGACTTCCTGAATCACAAGGCGACAATACGAATAAACTGTCGCCAGATGTTCTTGAAACGATCCGCCAGCTCAAAGAGCAGGAACCGGAGCCGAGGCATCAGCTTGCCCCGATAACCGGTGCCATGCAGAATGGCCTGGAGCCGCCTCCGGGTTCTGCAACCGGCCAACCAGCGAATGGAGCCGGCGGCAGCGCTACCGCAGAAAACCAGACCTCCCAGCAGGAAATCGGTTTGCAGGGTTCCTACCTGACGTTTCCAGCGAGTAAAAACATCAGAATCTCTTCGCTTGATTTCAGACAGACAGAAGTCACTGATGCTTTGCGCTCTCTTGCTCAGCTTATCAATATCAACTTGATGCTGTCACAGGGTATCACCGGGCAGGTAACCATTCTTTTCAGCGATGTCACTATCGAAGAAGCTTTCAACACTCTGTTGTCAAACTTCGATCTGACTTTTGCCTGGGAAGGCAACATTCTGAGAATCTTCACCAAAGCCTCGGCACCCACCATGACCAAAATTTTTGCTATTCAGCATACCAATGCCGGTGATCTGCAGGCGATCATTCAAAAGATGCTGACTCCGACAACGGGAACCTGCGAAGTAGACAGTCGAACGAACTCGCTGATGATCACCGATACTGCGGCCAAGCTTGCTGAAATCAAAAATCTTCTGCCACAGATAGACGTCAAGGAATCGGCAGTGCAGGTGACTTCACGCCCGGTGACCGAGGTTTATTATCTGAATTACGCCGATGCCTCGACGCTCGCGGCTCCGATCAAAATGATTTCAGCCAACGTTCAGATCCAGGAATTCTCATCGAGCCAGGCATCACAGGCTGGAGCGGCCGGCGAAGGCGGCAGTGCCACCGGTGGCCGCAAGGACATGATGATCATTACCGATACGCAAAACAACCTGGATCGTATCAAGGAACTGATTGAAAAGCTCGATATGCCGCCAATTCAGGTTACTATCGATGCTCATATCTATGAGATCGACAAAAACGAAGAAGAAAGACTTGGATTCAACTGGCAGAAATCTATTCCAATTGCGGGCTCGGCCGACAACCTGTTTGATGTATCGATTTCACCGGAAACCTCAGATGCCGGCGGCACCGGGGTTTTCAGATTTGGCAGTCTCGATATCAATCAGTTCAAAGCCCTGCTGGCAATGCTAAAAACTCACAGCTTTGCCAAAGTTCTCAGTAATCCGGTCATCACCACATTGAACAACCGACAGGCAAACATTACCGTCGGACAGGCCATCCCTTATGTTTCCGCATCACAGGTTAACGCCGAAACCGGGCAGGTAACCAACACCATCGCACAGGCTAACGCCAACATCGCTCTGGTAGTTACTCCGTCCGTCACTGGCAACGATGAAGTTTTTCTCGATATTCAGCCGACTATTTCGAGCGTTCTCGGTTATTCAGACCTCGGCGGCAACTCGACACCGAATCTGAGTAACCGCAGCGCCCAGACCCAGGTTATCTGCAAAAATAATCATACGATCGTCATCGGGGGTATGATCAAGACAGATAAAAGCGAAAGCATCAGCAAAGTTCCGTTTTTGGGCGATCTCCCCGGCATTGGCAAAGCCTTTCAAAAGAAAACCGTCAAAGAAACACGGACAGAGCTCATCATTTTCATCACTCCTCACATCGTTCACCGCGAAGCCAATCGCAATGCCCCAAAGAATGCTGCTGACGGCAGCTACAATTCACCCCGGCTGACATTGTCACCCTGAAATTTGTCTTGCAGAGACTCAGGCAAAACCTTAAAATATCCTTTGAGGAACCGGCATAATCATCAATCTCTGGCAGGAAAAAATTGACCGGGCAGCACAACGCAGAAACTGAATTAATTGCTCAGCTGAGCTCAGACAAACGCAGCGTCAAGATCCAGGCCATAGTGAAACTTACAAGGGCCGGGCAAACTGAACTGGCACTGCGTGCGCTGCTGCCGTTCATAAAAAGTGACGACCGCGAAATCTCATTTTTTGCCAACCAGGCGGCCGGCAAAATTGCCCAAAAAGCCGGTCTGAACCTCGACGATTTCCTCGAAGGGTCGGCACACAAAGATAATGCCAACACTTCAGGGGTTCTCACTGCCGAAGTGTTTCTTTCACCACCCGCAGAAAAGGTGACCGAACTGCTGAATTTCATTCGCCAGTCTGCAGAGCAGATTCCGGAAGAGATTCTGCCGGCAGTCGGGGTTTTTCTCAACCGCCACGGCGACATCAGCGATGCACCATTCATTGAAAAGCAATTGCTTAAAGACAGTTCAAATCTGGCTCTACCCTATCTGAATGCTGCCGAAAACGTGGCAGCAGTCATTCTTCCCAGAGTGCTGCCAGGCTTGCTTGCCAGCCGTGAGCCATTGGTGCGCAGCCGCGCCGTAAGCGCTCTCCGACGTATCGACCCGGAAGAAGCCGAAAGGCATTTTTCTGATCTGCTGGCTTCACGCAACCCCGAAGACCGCCTGGCAGGCATTGGAATTGCCCTGCTTTTTCCATTTGAACGGGTTAAGGGCTATCTTCTCTCTCTGCTGCCGGAAGAGCGAGACCCAGAAGTGCTTACAGCCTGCCAAACCGTTCTGGCAACCAATCCGGAAGCCGATACCGCACTGAGTGTGCTTGATATAATCGATTCGGTCGTCGCCGACCAGAAAAGCAGACTGACGCAGATTTTCAAAACCATCTGCAAAGCCATTGGCTCAGCCGGCATCATGCCGGTTGACCAGGCAACGCCCGAGAACTTCATAAAACAGTGGAAACAACAACGCCTGCAAAGTTTCCTCGACAATCTCGAGATTCAGCTGGCATGCGCTGATGACGGCAGAAAAAAAGCCATTATCGACTGGATTCAAAAAAACCGGCAGCATCCCAGGGTCGTGGAACTGATTGACCGATTAGGCCAGAATCCACAGACTGAA
>CAZPCO010000252.1:0-5484 GCA_964585025.1 uncultured bacterium
GCCGTACTGTTCTTTGTGGTAAGAGCGGGTGTGGCGGGCATCGTGCTTTCCTCCCCGGAGTTTCAAATACGGGCAAACCTACGTCACCGGCCGAAAAAATATCCTTTTCGTTATAAAAAAGATGCATTTTTCTATATTTGCCGACCAGGCCATCCGGTCCTACCAGGATAGCTGAGTTGAACAATTTGAAGCCTTCGCGCTCACAGAAACCCGAGGCGATATACATATTTTTTTGACGGCAGAAACCGGCCAGGAAATCAACAAACCGACTTTTGTCAGCTTCCTCAGAGGCTTCCCAGGCATCTTTGCGGGTTGGAAAATTATAGCCGGAATTACATAGTTCGGGCAAAACCAGCAGGTCGGCTGGAGGAGCCTCTCTGAGAAGCTTTTCCAGTCTGGTCAATGTTACGTCAAGATTACATAATTCAGGTGTGAATTGAACGAAACCTGCCTTCATTTTTTATCTCTCCAGTTACAAATGTCGCGATGGTTCAGCTCACATGGAAACTGTCACGCATACGCAGGCGACTGCGCTCGTCGAACATACGCCGGCGCACCAGCCACAAGCTCAGTATAACACCAAAACCCGTTCCCGAGGAAATCATAAACATGATGAGAATCTGGTAGCGTACCGCGTCGGTGGCGGTATTACCGGCAAGGATCTGACCTGTCATCATGCCTGGCAGGCTGACCAGACCGGCGGCGGCCATCGAGTTGATAATGGGAATCAGCCCGGTGCGCACACTCTCGCGCCACAGATCTTCAACCGACTCGAAGGCTGTCTGCCCCAGCGCCAGGCGCTGCTCGATGACAGCGCGACGGTTCCAGGCAAGATTTGAAAATGTATTCATCGCCACGGCAATGCCGTTCATCGTATTACCAAGAAGCATTCCAAGAATCGGAATCGCATAGCGTGGGCTGTACCAAGGATCTACCTTGATTACCAATGTCAGAATCAGCACCATTATTGAAAATGAAGAAACCAGCATCGAGCTGGTGCCGATAAAAAAGCGCCCGGCGCCTCTGACTTTGATTTTCTGCCTTGCCATTACTTCATAACCGGCGGCGGCAAGCATAAGAACCCAGATCAGCATTACCAGCCAAAAATTGACCGAAGAAAAGACCACGTTCAAAACCAGACCAATCAGCGACAACTGAACCGTTGTCCGCAGAGCTGCTATCAGCAGAGGCTTTTCCATTTCCAGACGGCTGCGAAAGCTGATCCAGGCAAGCAACAACACCAGCAAAGCCGCCAGCGACAGTTCGAACCAACCCAGTGGAATGACATTCATCGAAGTTGCCTCATGCTTCCATCGAGCTGTAAAGCGTAATGGCAGGCGGCGACTCTCTCCAACTGCCCGGAATCATGACTGACCCACACTGCCAGACCTCGGCGTTCCCGAAGATAGCTCATAATGAATTTTTCGACAGCGGCAGTATTGCCCTTATCGAGACTGGCTGTCGGTTCATCCAGAAGCAGAACTTCTGGACGATGCTGCAACAGCCGCAGAATCGCCAGTCGCTGCTTTTCGCCGGTTGAAAGTCGACTGATTTCCCAGGTATAAACCTCTTCGGCAAAACCAAGCTCATTCAACCAGGCAGCCGGCATCTTCTGCCAGAAATGTGCCCCGACCGTCTCCTGCCACCACAGGCTTTCAGCCGGCAACCAGGCAACTTTACGCCGCCATTCTGGACCGCTGACATCACGACAATCGAGTCCATCGAGACTAACTGTTCCGGCTGTCGGGTCAAGGTCGCTGAGAGCCCGCAGCAGCAGAGTTTTACCCGAACCGGAACTGCCACTGAGACCAAACACGGTTTCAGTCGGCACGGCAAAACTGTATGGCCCGCGCTGCAAATAACTGAGCCGGTCGACCAGCAAACCGGTCATCGGAATTTTCTGGCTGTCGATATCGCTGCTCCTGAATAGTTCGTGGCGAATTGCCATTTCGGCCTGATGATTTTATACCAGAAGGGACTTTTTTTTGCGAAAAAATTCAAAATAGTGCGAAGTCTGCCGATTAATGGCAGGAAAATCAGTATTTCCGGAGCCGCAATGATTTCGCGAAATTCACTTTTTGCTCTGCTGATGGTGTTGAGCATCTTCATATCTGGCTGCAATGCTTTCGAAGCTTTCGATCAGGAACTCGACGAACGCGACAACCGCGCCTTGATCGACGAGGGCAATCTCAAGCTCGCAGCCGCCGACTTCACCAACGCGCTTGCTCTCTTCGAACGCGCCATTAAAGAAAGTGGCGGCAGCGATGAAGCATATCGCGGTCGGGCATCAGCAAGAGCTGGTCTCGCCGGCTTCAACATGTTTGCCGTTCTTGACCGGCTGCAGAATTCGACGATACCCACCGATTCAGCTGCAGTAGTATTTTCTGCGGCCCGGCTGATTACCGATCTTACCAGGCTCGATCAGGCTATTGAAGACATGCACCTGCTGGCCGCCCCGGGCAACGACGACATGCTCTTCAGATCGCTGATGGCTTCGCTTTCAGCAGCAGCAACGTTACTGCAGAAATACGACACCAATCTGAATCACAAACTCGACACCCCGGACCAGATAGATTTCGACACCAATGACGCAAAAACCTCTGACTGGTCAACTCTCTATCAGCGATTGACCACTGCCGATTCAACCCGATCACTCGAAAAGGCCCATATTGAACTGACCCGCACTCTCGACGGGCGCGGCACTGCCTGGACAACTCTCTCTCCAATCGATGGAACAAGCCGGACCGGCATCTACACTCCGGCAAATCGCTCGACCATAACAGCGGTAGACGATCTGGCAACCAGGCTAAAAAACGCCAATGGCTGGTTCGGCAATTCCGAAAGCGAATTCAGAGCCGCATTGATGGGCCTCGACGGAGCAAACTGATGAACAATTTCACCTCTGCAAAAACTTATGAATCAGCTGGTGAATCGAGTCGGGCTGTATGGCGACGGCTTATCAGCTGCGGCCTGATCATCTTAGGCCTGGCCGCTGGACCCTGCCATGCCTGGGATCGCCCTCTGACCTATGAAAACAGCCGCTCTCTTGGAATGGGCGGCACTTCAGTAGCCATTGCCGATGATGAGCAGGCATTGTATTGTAACCCTGCCGGCCTTGGAAAACGCACCAGCAGTGCCTATTCAGTTCTCTGTGCTACCGGTGACCGCAGCGAAGATTACGACAATGTCAGTGACCACATAGACCGGCTTAACGATTCAGACACTTCGGCCACCCGTTCAGCCAATTTCAACAATCTTATGGACATAATGGGTCAGACCGGCTACCAGTCCTGGTCAACAACGGCTTATTATCTCGGCGGCACAGGTTTTGGTGTCGCAGCTTACTATCGCGAGTCAGAAAACTTCTCTGTAGATAATCCATCAAACCCGGTAGTGAAGTCGAAGGTCGACAAAGATACTGTTTTCTCAGGCTCGTTTGCCCGCGGCTATGGAGAATCCCAGATTCTTTTCAAAGACCGGGCAACCGGCTGGTGGGGGGGCACTTTGAAGATCGCCAGCCGCAAAACCGCCGAACATAGCTTTTACGCACGCGATTTTGCCGCACTGACGCCAGATGTGCTTAAAGACACCGAGCGAACCGGCCTGGCCATGGACTTCGATCTTGGAGCTCTCTGGCAGCTCAACAACCCCTGGCAGACATCTTTCGGCGTCTTCGCCGGCAATCTGCTCAGCTCAAATTTTTCCGAAGAAGCCGGCACCCTGCAACGCCAGTTTGCCGTCGGAGTTTCGCTCAAACCCCTCACCGGAACCCCCGAACGTAACGAAAAACTGCTGCTGGCTGCCGACTACTGGGAAACCGGCGAAGACCTCAGCGGCCTCGCCCATCTCAGACTCGGAATGCAGATCAGGATTGCAAAATACCTGCACCTTCTGGCAGGCCTGCGTGGCGGTTACCCGACCGGCGGCTTTGCCTTCACCTGGCACGATTTGAAAATTCAGGCCAGCACCTACGGTCAGGAAATCGGCCAGCGCCCCGGCGACCGCGAAGATCGCCGCACCTCTATCTCTGCCAACCTCGAATTCTGACCGGTTCCCAGGCTTTTCAACTTCTGTTTGTGCTGGCCGGCAGTAAATCATTCCCAAATAATGTTTTAGCAGTGTCGATCAGTGTTAATCCGCGGGAAATCTCTTCTCCAGAAGCTTACCTTATCCATGTCCATCTGTGTTAATCCGTGGGAAATCTCTTCTCCTCCCCTGCTTTTCTATCCGTGGTTGCGGAAAATGCCGGCTTGTTATACCCTTGCAAAGCCATGCACCAACCATTTATCGACACAGATGAACGCCTGGATACCATTCCGGGCACCACGTTCAGCCTGATTCAGAAAATCGACGGCACCGCTTTTGCCATCGACACCCTGCTGCTCGCAAATTTCGTCAGATTCAACCCGGACATGACGAGTGCGGCAGATCTTGGCTCCGGCAGCGGAATTCTCACCTATCTTGTCAAATACCGCAACCCGGCTCTGGCAATTACCGGGTTCGAGCTGCAACCCGAATTCGTCGACCTGGCAAACCGAAATCGCGAACTGAACCGGCAATTTACCGATGTCAATTTTGAAATGATGGACGTCAGAGATATCCCTTCCAGAATCCTGCCTGAATCTTTCGATCTGGTCGTTGCCAATCCGCCTTACTTCCAGATGGGAAGCGGGCGCCTGCCGGTTCGCCCCGGCAGAGCGATGGCCCGCCACGAATTGAACGGCACCGTTAAAGATTTTGTCGAGGCCGCCACCTGGATGCTGCCATACGGAGGCAGATTCTACCTGATCATCCCGACCAGCAGGTTTTACGAAATCGTCGATTATCTCAAGGCAGGCAATTTCGGCCTGCGCCGCCTGCAGTTCATCATCGCCAGGGAAGGCGAAAAATCACACCTGACGATGATCGAAGCCGAGCGGTTTTACAACGGTCGTCACGAGCCTCTGCCCAACATAATACTTCACATGGCCGATAATGACTTTGGCCCCGAACTGAAGCATCTCTACAGCGTCGGATTGAAGATTTACAAACCCTGACCTACAGGGTGGCAGCGATCACCCGTTCTGCAGTGGCAAACGGTTACTGCGGGTGAGATTGCTTCGGGTCTACGACCCTCGCAATGACAGAAATCGGTTGCTGCGAGGTGCAGAGCGACGAAGCAGTCTAGACCGATTGCGACTGTTTCGCACCGCCCGTAATGACGCCGGCTTTAAAACAACCCAAGCAGTTTGCCGGCTCCAAGGGCTGCAATCGCAACCACAAAGAAAATCAGCTTGGCCTTGATGTTTTCAGCAGGAAGCTGATTCTGACCGGGATTTTCACCCTGATTTCCGCTATTGCCGCTCTCATTCTGATCGTAATTTTCAGCGCCCATAAAAAAACCACCTTTTCAAAAAAGATTTTGAAAAGACGGCGGCCCGACCATCTGGAGAACCCTCCGGAAGTTGACTTCCGAACCCTTAATAGTCAAAATAATTATACAAT
>CAZPCO010000253.1:0-5481 GCA_964585025.1 uncultured bacterium
GTCATGACCATCGTCCGCAACCTGGCGTTGAACGCCGTCAAGTTCACCGCGGGGGGCGGGAAAATCGAAGTTTCCGCCGCCGCCGCGGACGGAACGGCCACGGTCTCGGTGAGGGATTCCGGCGTCGGAATGACGCCTGAGCAGTTGCAGCAGCTTTTCCATTGTTAACGCCCCGTAATTGGTATCATTAAGAATATAGCATTTCTTTGGCTAAAAGCAAATTCTCTGAAACAATTCAGCAATTTTCGTGCAGATCTGGTCAATACTTTTTGTTCGTAAGCAGCAAAACCGCTATTGCGGCGCGATGACACAAATCAAGTTTCCTGCTTGTGCAGCAGTTCTCGAGATGGTGGCAGAGAGTCTGCTGTGTCTGTTTTATAACCGGTCTGTCTGAACCGGAATTGAGTTCATGGCAGAATCCTGCTTTTTACATCCGCAGTTTCTTCAGGCTTTGTTCATCGACTGAGCGAGACGCTTGCGGCTGTCGATGCGCCCGAGGGTTATAATAACGGAAGCGACCGGATTTTCGGCAGATTTAACCGGAATCAGGCTCAGATGCAGGTCAAAAGCGTAATTTTCGCCGATGATATCACACTGCTCGTTATCGACCCACTTTTTTTCACTGATCAATGAGATCACCTTTTCACGAAGCTCTACAGGAAGTGGGGCCTGAGAAAAATCAACTTCATAAAGCTCATCCAAAGTGACTTTGAACAGGGTCATCAATTCGTCGTTGGCAAAGGCGATTTTCTTTTCTTCGTTGATCATCATCAGTGGCACATTGAGGAAATTGGCTAGAGTAGCAAACCGCTTTTTTTCCAGCTGGATCTTGTCGAGTTTCAGTTGATCTCTGATTCGAAGATTTTCTGCCATCGTTGACAGGCCTGAAACTATCTGGTCGACCTCATTTCCGGTATGCGAGCGAACCGGAATCGCATAGTTGCCGTCGCGGATTTTTCTGATTATCTCGATGATTTTACGGGTTGGCAGTTTAATCTGATGTGAGAGAAAAAACAGGGCGATAAAGGCGATTATTGCAGTGAGAACGACAATCAGCATGATGCGGTTTTCAAAGTTTCGACTCGTATGGGAAATTGTGTCTTTTCTGGCTGTAAGAATTGTCAGGCTGCGGTTTCGCATATAGAGAAGCTCGGTTGCTATTTTCTGCAGATTTTCGGCGACTTCATTGCGGCGAATGGCAAATTCGCCAGAGGCGATTTCCTGACCGGTCAACAGCCTGATCTGACGAGTGACGTTTTCAAGCAGGTTGCTTTCGCTGGCAATTACAGGCGAAACCTGATTGAGGTATTCCAGGCTGTCATCTCTGAATTTGAGAGCTACTTTTGCTGCATCGGTGCTCAACTGGTTATCGGGGAAAACCATTTCGTTCACTCTTTGCCTCAGGGCATGGCATTCGCGCACGTTCTTTTCGGTGGTCAGAAAAAGCCTTATATCGTTTTCAAGGTTGCTTCTGATGCTCAGATCGAAGAGATAGATGTGATAAACAGAAATGAAGCCAAAAAAAGTCATGAGGATGATATTGAAGGCAGTGCCGAGCTTGAATCTTTTTTCCATTGAAATGCGCATCATAGTCAGGCCTCCGTGGTATCGAGCTCAGAAATCTGTCTGATTTTTTCATCACGGCCGACGAGCACGAGAATGTCGTTGCTGGTGATCTTTTCATCAGGAGAAGGCAAGTCGTTGAGCACAACTTTGACGATGTTTTCGCCCTTTTCATTGATTGCCGGTTTGCGTGTTTTGATCGCGATGACGTTCACGCCATAATTGGCGCGAAGTGAAAGTTCTTTCAGGTTTTTCCCAAGAAAGGAGGCCGGAGGTTCAATTTCGATAAGTGAATGACCGGAACTCAGTTTGATGCTTTCAATAATATGCGGGGAAATCAGCCGATCAGCTATCTGCTCGCCCATCTGTTCCTCGAGCGAGAAAACTTCGTGAGCGCCGACTTCAGAGAGAATCTGCCCCTGCATTTTGCTTAAAGAACGTGACAGGATTCGATGCACCCCAAGGCGTTTGAGAATGGCGGTAACCATAATGCTCGTTTCGATGTTGTCGCCGACGGCAACAATGGCAACATCGAGATCCTGCACACCAAGCTCGCGCATTGCCTTTTCACTGGTGCAGTCGCAGATAACTGCCTGACTGACATGGTCTTTTACGGCATCGATGGCTTCCGGGTCGATATCGATGGCCATGACTTCGCCGCCCCGCGCAAAGATCGAGGTCGCGAGCTTCGCCCCAAATCTTCCCATCCCAATAACTGCATATTGCATTGATTTCCTCCTGTCAGCCGACCAGAACTCTGGTTTCAGGGTATTGAACATTGACACGACCGGTTTTTGCCGTAATTGACAACGCCATGGTAAGAGGGCCGATACGCCCGATGAACATGAGAACGATGATAAGAAGCTTGCCCGCAACCGAAAGAACCGGGGTTATGCCGGTAGATAGCCCCACGGTTGCAAAGGCTGAAACCGCCTCGAAGATGATTTGTATCAGCTGATGGTCTTCGGTCAGAATGAGCATGAAAACAAAGGAGGCAATCAAAACCATCGAAATGGCGACAATGAGAAAAGCCTTCATGATCGTTTCATCAGGAATTCGGCGACCTCGGACGTTAACCTGCGAATTACCGCGAAGTTTCGCAAGGACGAACAGCCATAGAGTAGCAAAAGTTGTCGTCTTGATGCCGCCCCCTGTAGAACCAGGCGAAGCACCGATAAACATGAGAATGGACATAAAAAATAGAGTGCTGGTTTTCAGACCGGTAAAATCAATGGTATTGAACCCGGCGGTGCGCGTAGAAACAGACTGGAAAAGGGCGGCCATGATCTTTTCTCCGAAGGAAAGACGGCTCATGCACGGTGATTCGTGCTCGAGAAGCAGAATTACCAGGGCGCCGGCAAAAATGAGGATGGTAGTGACGAAAATTACCAGCCAGGCATGGGTATTCAACCGATGATTTTTTGCCCCCATAAAGAAAGAATTCAATGCTGTAAGCACTGAAAAACCAAGACCGCCGGTTACAATAAGACCCATGATGGTAAAATTGATCACCGGGTCGCCGTTGAATCCGACAAGATTGTCTGAATAGATTGAAAAGCCGGCATTGCAGAAAGCTGAAATTGAATGAAACATCCCGGAATAGGCCGCTTCAACAACACTGCAGCCGGTCAGGGTGAAGAGTCTGATACTGAGAATGATTGCCCCGATGAATTCGATGAGAAATGCCCAGAGAAAAATTTCTTTCAAAGTCGATCTAAGACTGGTCAGATCAGAAACATCCAGCATTTCCTGCATCACCGATGTATGGGTCATGCCCATGCGCTTGCCGGCAATCAGCGAGATACCCGCTGACATGGTCATGAGGCCGAGCCCGCCGATCTGAATCAGCAGAACGAGAGCGAACTGGCCGAAGGTCGAAAAATAGGCACCGGTATCTTCGACAGCCAGGCCGGTGACGCATACTGCTGAAGTTGAGGTGAATAAAGCTGAAAGCAGTGACGGCTGATGGCCGGGAGTAACCGAAATCGGCAGGACAAGAATCAGGGAGCCGAGAAGGATAACCCCGAGAAAACTTGTAAATACTAGCCTGGCTGGCTGTCTGGCAATAGAATCGGCGAGGTGCCCAAGGGTGTATGATTGCAGATAATTACTGAAAAATGTCAGCCCTTGCCTGATAAGCAATATGTGGGTTGATTGAACGCCCTGGAAATTAAAAAAGAAGAGGGGAGCAAAAAAAATGAGATCGAAAAAATGGCTTGAACAGAATCTGCCAACGCTTCTGAGCAGAACGGCGCCAAACAGGAGATGAAAAAAATAGATGAAGAAAAACAGGCGATCAGTCAGATCGGCAAGTCTGGCAAACAAAGCCATGGAACCAAATGATGGTCCCATGGCGATGTAACACAGGCCAAGAACTGCCCCGATATCGAGCAGTCGCTCGCAGAACAGAAATGCTTTTGAGCTTTCTGTTCCAGTGTTGGTGGTCATTTCCGATGTGTCCTGATTCTTTGCAGCAGATCTTTTGCCTGGCTGTTGTCTGGAGCGGCAGACAGAACTTCGCTGCACAATGCTTCAGCATTCACCAGGTCGCCGAGCTGAAAGCAGGCTTCGGCAACTGCAATTTTGATGCGGTTATCAGTCGGATATTTGTCTTTTATGGTAGTCAGGCGTAAAACAGCATCAGAACCTTCGCCGAGGTAATAGCAGGACTTGAAGTATTTGAGCAGGGCATCGGCATTGCGGTCGTTAAGGCTGATGAGGCAATCGTAAGCTTCTTTGGCACGACTGTATTTGCTGTTGCCATAGGCGTTGTCGCCGAGAAGGAGCAGGGCATCCTGGTAATCAGGGGCTATTTCAAGAGCTTTGCGCAGGGCTTCACGGCCTTCCGGGCCTTTTTCCTGAGCAAACAGGCTGCGGGCGCTCTGATAGAGCTCTACTGCCGCCGGCGGGATAGATGGTGAAGTCGCACTGACTTTGTTTGCAGAGCTCCCTGCAATGACGGGAGGGGTGACAGGAATTATCACCTGAGGTTCAGATGCGGCCGATGAAGAAACGGGTTCGACTGCTGCTGGTTCGGCAACGGTTGCTGGTTTCTGATTTTCGAGCTCGCTGATCTGGGCGTTGACTTTGTCTCTGAATATTGCGGCATCTGGCGAAGATTCAGCGGCGGGAGCGGCAGCAAGAGCTTTTTTGAGAAGACTCAGGCGGGCAGCGGTCTGAGAGGCTGGCAGAGTTGCTGCTTTTTCGACCAGTTTTTCGCAGAAATATAGTCCAGCAGCAGTTTTGGTAAAGGCCGGAACCTTCGTGGCAGCAGTAGAAGGTTCTGAAAGTGGCACTGTTCTGGAAGAAGTTGTGGTTACCGGAGTTGGGCCTGCCTGGGGAGTTACCTTGCCGTCAACTGTATCTGCTGTGTCAAGTTTGAAGGTCAGGGTAATATCGGTGACGCCGGCGCCTGATTTTTCAAATTCGTCGATGGTCACGGTCATGAGGTTGTCGCCAAGCTTTGCTTCGCCGATTTTCTGACCTTTTGAAATCTTTTTGATCGTGAAAGGTCCGGTTTTGGCTTCAGCTACAACCCCGGAGTTATTGACCGCCTGCAGCGTGAACTCGAGTTCCTGAAGATAATCTTTATCTTTAACACTTTTCCATGTTTCGTGAAATACAACCTGATGTTTGAGGTTTTCGCTGTTGTAGGCGACAGGTTGTGCAAATTCGGCCTGAGCCGGGTGCGGGTCGTAGCTGAATATTCTGGTGAAAGATTGAGAGTCGGCCAGGGCCAGGTTAAGGCCTCCCAGAACAAAAACGCCGATAATGGTGGTCAGATTTGCAAGTTTCATGAACAACTCCTCTTAAAAGTTATCAGTACGGAATGATCTGCCCGCCTGAATTTTTTACGTCTTCACCTCGGTTGCCGCTGAACTGATTTTTGCCCAGGCGCACCGATGCTTTTGAGCCTCT
>CAZPCO010000254.1:0-5480 GCA_964585025.1 uncultured bacterium
TTCTCTGCAATATCAAGAGCGAGATGCACGAGCAAAGCCGAGTTTTCGGTGTCGGCAAAATGTACTCCGGTTGTATCAGGAGCCATGTCGCTTAAAATTAGGTCGAGCCCATGTGGCGCCAGTTCAATGATGCGTGCCTGGTTTTCGGGGGCGCGAATATCACCTCTGATAATTATTGCACCCTCAATTGGGGCGATTTCCAGAAGATCGATAGCAATCACTTTCGCTTTGCCGTTAACCTTGCGCAATGCATATTGAGTCCAACTGCCGGGGGCGGCCCCAAGATCAAGAATTTTCTGACCCGGCTTGATCAGTTTGTATTTTTGATCGATTTCTTCAAGTTTGTAGGCTGCCCGCGACCTGAAGTCGTCGATTCGTGACTTCTGGAGGTAATGATCGTTGAGTCTGTCTTTAAACCATGCTTTGGCCATATCAGTCGAGATGCTCTTCAGACAATCTGGTATTGATGATTCGGGGAGCCGGTCGTTCGTTTATGACGCCGATATCCTGGATATGCTTAATCAGAGCATCACGCACCAGAAGATCGATCTTCTGGCGGTCGGAATAGTCGCGAAGAATGGTGTAGCCATCACCACCAGCAGCAATAAAATCATTGAGGGCGACCTTGTAGACCTTTTCGGCCTGCAGTTCATCGCCAGATTCGGTTTCAAGCTTCACGATGCGCTTCATCGGTTTTTGCGACGGGTCAAAGGTAATTTTGAGACCTGAAGGCAAAAGGTAACCATAATCAGCCCCGACAACCAGCTTGAGGCCTTCGGCCTTTATGTTGTAATTATCGAGAGCGAATGCTTTGTCTTCACCATCGATAGCTTTGGCCGGGTTTGAAACTGATCTTTCAAGAAGATCGCGCAGCTGAAAGCCGGTCATTTCTATCACTTCAAGATAATTATCGAAAGGTTGAACCATAAAAATATCTTCTACGGTTATTTTGCCTTTCTGAAGAGGCTGTCTCACTCCCCCAAAATTGATCAGGGCAAAATCTGCTCCCGAGTATTTCCGCATGGCATCAGCGATTAAAGAGCCTTCAGGGGAATCACCACCGCTGACTCCGCGATACAATCCTACATTTGTTTCTCCGATGACTTTTTGCATCTCGATTTTGAGATCTTTGAGATAGCTGTCTTCAAGCTCCTTAATCGTCGAGTTTTCACCGACTTCCTCGACATAAAGAGCTTTGGTGTCGTAATTGATCGTTGGCCTGGCCGGATTCTCAAGGTTGATTCTGACTACCGAGGCATGTTCCAGCGAACTGCCACCGTGAATAATTGCAGTATTGAATGGCGGGGCCCGGAAAATTTCTTTCTTATGGGCGTGTGAATGACCGCCAAGAATGAGGTCAATACCGCTGACCCGGCTGGCAAACTCGACATCGCCATCGAAACCGAGGTGTGATAGAAGAATGACAAAATCAGCTCCGCCTTTCCGCAGCTTTTTAATCAGCGGTGGAACTATTGGAAGCGGATCGAGAAACTGAATGTCCTTAACATTTTTTTCAAATGAGATTGTCGCTGTTTCGGGGGTATCGATGCCGATAATACCAATTTTTCGACCTTTGTGACTGACCATGACGTAAGGCTGAGTAAAGGGCATTGGCCTGCCGGTCTCTTTTTCAACAACATTGCAGCAGACGACTGGAAAATCACGTTTTTTCATCTGTTCGACAAGACTCTGGTAAGAATAATCAAACTCGTGGTTACCCAGGGTTACTGCTGCGACCCGCATTCTGGTAAGAAAATCGATCATGACCCCGCCTTTTGTGCGGTCAACAATCGGGGTTCCCTGAAAAAAATCACCGGAATCGAGGTAAAGAATGCGGGCATCGGCGTTTTCCGGAGCTTTTCTGTATGAATTTATCAGATTGGTCAGAACTGCATATCCGCCAATAAGTGGCCGCGGCTCTTCTTTGACTACCGGATCTGGATGAGCTGCAATTGCTCCGTGAACATCGCTCGTGTGGAAAACTATAAACTCTGCGCTGAAAGCTGCTGCTGAGAGCGCAAAGAAAAAGAAGGTCAGAAGAGCGAAAAGCCGGGTCGCAAAACCCTTTGGTGTGATACTAACCATTCCTTACTCCTTGGAAGGCTTCTATCTTGAAGCCATGCTATTTGGTCTGTTTAATTTCCTGATCTTCAATAACCAGTTCGATCTGGTGTTTGTTGATTGAGATAAAACCGGCATTGATGATATGGCTGGTTCGCAGATCAGTGATTATGGCATCGGTAATCGGCAGAAAATCACGCGTCTGGCTTTCGGTATTGAGAATGTCAGAAAGCCGGCTGTTTTTTATCAGATGCAGATTTCCCTGGATTTTATGCTGAGCGGTGAATACCAGCACTTTTAATTGATCTTTTTTTGATTTCATTTTTTATCTCCTGGAAGGATAATCTCGGCAAACCTTCCTTCTGCTTCGGCCAATACAGTGCCATCGGGAAGAATAACCGAGGAGCGGGCAAAATACATGTTTTTCCGCTGACCCACGAGGGTGGCGGCAAATTTAAGCGGAACTCCGACCGGGGTAGGCTTGAGATAGCGTATCTGCATGTCGGCGGTTACTACCATCAGATCATGTCTGGAACCCATTACAGCATAGCCCATTGCTTCATCGAGGAGAGTACAAAGTATTCCGCCATGTACTATGCCGGCATAGCTCTGATATGCTGGCCCTGGAGCCCATGTAAAAGAACATGTATGCCCTTCGACGTGTTTTTTGACGGGAATGTGCAGGCCACCTTTGTTTCGGGGGCCGCAGACAAAGCAGTGATCGTTATCGATGAGGTTGAGTCGCGAAAGGTTTCGGCGCTCGATCAGTTTCCTGCCACTGGCCAGCGCCTCGAATATTTCGGGTCTGGAAACGGCGATGGGAGTGGTCAGTGAGCCGCGTTCGTAAAGAAGAACGTTGCGTTGTTCCAGTCTGGTTTTAATGGTTTCAAGACATGGGACTTCAAAGGATCCATGACAGGGGTCGCCGGTCAAAATCGGCAGCGAACCAAGATCGTTGAGGCCGGATTCAACCAGTTCAGGAAACCGATGGAAAAGATGTGGCGGTAATGAGAGGTAGTGAACCGGGAAAAGTTCGCGCAGCGCGACTATGGTTTTCTGTATGGATGCAAAAGGCAGAGGGGGCCGGTCTGGCATTTTGCAGGCCGGCGAAGGCTGAAATGGAATCAGTCTGACATCCTGAAGAAGAGGGTCAGCGGTGCAGTATCTGCCGATTTCGGCAATGAATTTCAGGCGTTCTTCTTCAGATTCACCTATTCCCACGATAAAACCGAGAGAGTAGGGGATTCCTGAGGTATGCAGACTTTCGATAAATGCTTTTCCGGCGCTTGGATTGCGTCCTCTGGAATTCTCAAGAGCCTGACCGGAAGTCGACAGGGCAGCACAAACCAGATTCACGCGAATCGAACAGCCGGCATTTACAAATCTCTCGAGGGAAAATGAATCAAGGTAGCCGATCTCGAGAACCGGCAGAACCTGTGCTGCCAGAGATATCCGGCACACCTCGTTGAGGTAATCGGCAAAGGAAGTGAAACCATTCTGATGCAGAGCGATCTGAATGTGTGGGAAGTCCTGTGGCGATTCGCCGGCTATAAAAATTATCTCGGTGGCGCCACGCCGGGCAAGATCTTCTACTCTTGTTTTAACTTCTGAAATGGGCAGAAGCGGGTCATCTTCGCGAACAAAAGAACAGTAACCGCAGTTCTGATGGCATGTTCGCGTTAATTCGACGTATGAACTGAAAATATAAGATATTGAAACACTGTTAGTCATGGCATAAAGTTACCATAACCCGAAGAAAAAATAAATTGCGATAATTTTTATGGAACCTTCCCTGAAATGGGAGGTCAAAGTTGTTAGAAATCAGGAGGCGACCCTGTGCGCAATATAGCAAAATACTGTATGATACTTCTGCTGCTGGCAATTGCAAATGTTCTGCCGGCTCAGAATTTTTCTATCGAGGCCCAGGTCGATCGTGACCAGGTTGGCTTTGGCGAATCGCTTAATCTGGTTCTGACCATAACGCAAAGATTGAATGCCGGTGGAACCCAGCGAATCAGTGTCCCGGCCATTTCAAGAATTCCCGGATTCGATATTGCCTCGAGCCGCAGCGCTCAGAGTACAAGATTCATCAATGGCGAAGGTGAAACGCAAAGCCAGATGCTCTATGAGCTGGTTCCCCAAAAAGAAGGCAAGGTCACCATTCCGGCATTTTCATTCAAAGACCCGGATGGAAATGAACACAGCACCAAGCCTATCGAAATCACTGTTGCCGCTCCTGAGCCTGAGCCGGTTAAAGAACCTGCCAGGTCTGAATCGGCTCGGCCGGTTGCTGGCTCCGAAAATTCTACATTCCGGTGGGTGCTTTACCTTGGCCTGATTCTCGGAATAATTGTCGGTATTCCTTTTGTCATATATGCAATAGCTGGCCGTTCTACCGGGAAAGCATCTGATAACCTGGAAGTTGCCGGTAATATTGCCAGGACGTCTTCTTCGGTAAAGGAAGAGGATGCAGTTGTGTCAGCGGCGGTCGATAATCAGATCCAGAACAAGCGTCCTTCTGTGAACTTCAATGATTCTGTCGCCACCCTCAAGAAGCAGTATCCTGATGTTGATGGCGAGTTTTACCGTCGCTACTTCAATATTTTCAGAGAAGCAGCACTTTCCAGGTCAGCGAGCCTTCAGGCAAATATGACTTCAGACGAACTTTTGCGCAGGATTTGCGAGCTTAGTGCCGGAGAAGGGATTCTCCATGCTTCCAGAAGGCTTGCTGCAGATATGGATATGGTTTTGTATGCAAACCGGGCGCCGGCCAGGTCATTTGCCGCTATCGATGCCGATGCCCGCGAAGTGATCAGAGCAATCAATGATTGACGGGAGTACATGATGAATCAGTCGCAGGATTTGACTAAAAGAATTGAAGAAGCCGGGCAGACGATCGAAAAATTACGTGTCCAGGCACGCAAGGTGCTCGTTGGGCAGAATGACCTTCTCGAAAGCCTCATTCTGGCGCTGGTTTCTGACGGCCATATTTTGCTAGAAGGTGTTCCCGGGCTCGCAAAAACCCTAGCGATCAAAGCGCTCGCCAGAACTGTCAAAACAGGGTTTTCCCGTATTCAATTCACTCCAGACCTTCTGCCAGCAGATTTGATTGGTACAAGGGTTTTTGACCAGCGAACCGCTGAATTTCAAACCCACAAGGGGCCGATTTTTTCAAATTTCGTTCTGGCTGATGAAATAAATCGCGCACCGGCCAAGGTTCAGAGCGCTCTACTTGAATCGATGGAAGAACGCCAGATTACCATAGAACGAGAAACGTTCCGCCTTCAGGAGCCCTTCCTGGTGCTGGCGACTCAGAATCCGATAGAAACCGAAGGCACCTATACCCTTTCTGAAGCCCAGGTCGACAGATTTCTATTCATGGTGGTTGTAAATTATCCTTCTTTTGTAGAGGAACGTCT
>CAZPCO010000255.1:0-5478 GCA_964585025.1 uncultured bacterium
GATCGCTGCCTTCAGATCCTGCGTGAACCACCGGCAGTCAGCGGTGACCATCCCGAAGCTGAAAATACACCGACATCTTATGACATTGAAGTCAGCAATCTGAGTTTTTCCTATCCAGAGGCAAAAATCGAGAGCCTGAAAAACATAAGTTTCAGTCTCAGCGAAGGCCAGACGCTTGGCATTACAGGACCGGTAGGCAGCGGCAAGAGTACTCTGCTGCGCCTGCTGATGAAAATGTTTCAGCCTGCAGGCGGCGAAATAAGAATCGGTGGGGTAAGCAGCGCCAGAATACCGCTCAGAGAATTGCGCAATCTCTTTGCATACGTACCCCAGGAAACCTTTCTTTTCTCTGAATCCATCAGGGAAAACATTCTTTTCTCGCAGGCAAACAAGGAGCAGCCTGAGAAAGCAGCAGCATTTGCAAGTAGAGCCGGCCTGGAAAGCGACCTGCGCGATTTTCCTACCGGGCTGGAAACGATGCTTGGAGAACGCGGCGTAAATCTCTCGGGCGGCCAGAAACAGAGGGTTTCTCTTGCCAGAGCACTGGCAGCGAATCGACCAATACTGGTACTCGACGACTGCACCAGCGCAGTCGACACCGAAACGGAACAGAAAATTCTCGCGTCGTTGAGAAGCAGCACGCGAAGGCGCACCTGCATCATCGTATCGCACCGCATGGTCAGTCTGCAGAGTGCCGACCTGATCATTTATCTCGACAACGGTGAGATTGCTGAAATAGGCACACACCAGCAGCTGCTCGAAAAACAGGGGCGATATGCGCAGGCCTGGCAGCGGCAGAGGCTGAAAGCCGAACTCGAAAAGAGCTGAAAATGGACGATTCATATTTTAACGAAGACGACATAAAGGCGCCTGCCTGGGACAGCGGCCTGGCGCGACGCATGTGGCCATATCTGCGGGCCTGGCGGCCGCATTTTCTTGTTTCTGTTGTGCTGGTACTGCTGGGAACGGCAATCCAGATCGTTCTGCCGCTTCTCCTTGGCAAAGCTGTCGATCTTGGCATCAAGGGCAAAAGTTTTTCCATGCTCTGGCACTATGTGCTGCTTTATGCGGCCGGGCATTTTTCTTTTTTCCTGCTTTCGGCAGCGCGCAACTGGCTGCTGCAATATACGGGACAAAGGGTTCTGCACGACCTGCGCAACGCACTTTTCGCCCACATTCAAAAGCTGCCGGTCAGCTTCTTTGACAGAACTCCGGTGGGCAGGCTTGTAACCCGCATCACCAATGACGTAGCAACCCTCGCCGAGCTTTTCAGTGCCGCCCTGATAAATCTGAGTGGCGAAGTATGCATTCTCTTCGGAATCGCCGGAATGATGCTGGCTCTGCACTTCAAGCTCGGACTGGCTGCATTGCTGACGACACCGGCGCTCCTATACATTGCCTGGATACTCAAGGTTAAAATGCGTGATGCATTCAGACTCGCCCGCGTCAAGCTCGCTACCATGAATGCGTCTCTCGCTGAAAATGTTTCGGGTATGAGCGTCATACATATTTTTAACCAGGAACCAGCCAGGGAAGCCAAATTTGACCAGATGAACCTTGAACTGCGCGATGCAGAATTAACCTCGGTTTTTTACAACTCATTTTTTGTGCCAGCCGTTACCCTGTTCACTGCAATCACCCTGACAATCGTAATAGTTTACGGTGGCCATCTGGTAAGTTCCGGCGAAATAAGCATGGGGCTGCTGATCACTTTTATTGCCTACACACAGTCGTTTTTTGATCCAGTCCGCCAGATCAGCGAAAAAATTTCCGTGTTCCAGAGCGCTATGGCATCAGCCGAGAGAGTCTTTTCCCTCATGGACGAAACTCCTGAACCTGATCTATCCGTTGGCCTCGAGTTCAAAAAACTCTGCGACAGCATTGAATTTCGCAACCTTAACTTTGCCTATACTCCAGACAAACCAGTTCTTAAAGACCTGAGCTTCAAAGTCAAAAAGGGTGAGCGCATCGCAGTCGTCGGGCATACGGGAGCAGGAAAAACAACCTTGGCCTCACTTTTGAAAAGATTTTATGACTACCAGGATGGTGAAATTCTTATCGATGGCGTCGAATTGCGCAGATTTTCGCGAACCTCGCTGCGCCTGAAAATCGGATTGATACAACAGGATGTTAATATATTTTCCGGCACGCTGTTCGAAAATATTTTCCTGTCTGAGGATCGCCATGATCATCAAAAATTTGATAATATCATCAAAGAACTGAGGATGGAAGATCTGATAAGCAAACTGCCCGAGGGAATCAATACTCAGATCTACGAGCGTGGCAGCAACATCTCAGCCGGGCAGCGCCAGCTGATTGCTTTTTCGCGAGCCCTGGCCACCGAGCCCGAGCTTCTCATACTCGATGAAGCCACCTCTTCGGTCGATTCAGAAACCGAAGCGATAATTCAGCAGTCGGTGCAGAGACTCACCAGCCAGCGAACCAGCCTGATAATCGCCCATCGACTGTCAACGATCAAAAACTGCGACCGGATTCTGGTATTGCACAATGGCCGTCTGGTAGAAGAAGGCAGCCACGAAGAACTGCTGGCAGCCGGGGGCCACTATCACAAGCTTTATGAACTGCAATTTTCAGGAAGTAACGGTTGATACGGCCATAAATATCTGGCAGAATATTCCCGTAAACAGACCTGAAAAATCGAGAACAACAGGATTCGTAATCAGGGAGGAAATATGTCATCCAGCTATTCAATTCTATATGGGCGCAAAGAGAATTCCGGGCCCTTTCTAACCATTGAGGTTTCTGATGACAGCCCGGAATTTGAAAACTGGGATTTCGGGGATTTATCGAAAGAAAATGGCGAAATAATTTACCTTGCCGAGCAGGACAACGTCGGATTTTTTCACTATGAACACTGGCGTGGTGGCACGCTCCTGAGAAGGCTGAAATACAACAGCGATGGCTTCTGGTTGTGCGGTGAAGGGAATGCAGAAGAATGGGAACTAAACACCCTGTTTTCACCGGAGCTGATGTCGAGAACATTGAGTTCATATGACCCCGAAATGCATGAACAGATAACCAGAGCCTGGAGCAAAAAAGGCCCAGAGGAAGGCGATATGTTTCCAATTCTGGAGATGACAAATATTGTCAGCGACCTGCGAAAACACTGGAACCTGTCGGATGATACCTACGTCTGAGGCGGAAGACGCAAAACATCGATAAACTTATGGCTACCAATATCGACGAGATAATCAAAAACCTGTGCAACGTTTACGATTTCAGGGATAAGACGATAATTTCAGTTGGTGCCGGTGGCGGACAACTGGTTGATTACAGCCGCGTTGCCCGCCAGGTCATAGCGGTAGACAACGACCCGGCCGCAATCGAATCTCTGCAAAGGCGCCTCAAACAGAAGAGCCTTGAAGACAAATTCAAAGTATTTCAGGCTGATTTCTTCGATATCAGACAGAAGGCGGACGTGGTTCTGTTCGAGTTTTCGCTTCATGAGATCGTTGCAGGAGAAAACGCCATCAGACACGCCAGAAGCATGGCCTCTGACGTGGTGATTCTTGACCACGCCCAGGGCTCGGAGTGGGCATTCTACGTAAATGAAGAAGAAAAAGTGGCTGCCAGTATGCAGACAGTTCGCAAATCTGGTATCCGCAACCAGAAAGACTTTCAAGCATGGCAAACTTTTGGCGACTATTCAGAACTGGCCGCCAAGGTCGCCCCTCAAGGGGCGGCTGCAATCGAACGCATCAGCAGGTTCAAACACACAGCTCCCATACAAATTTCGATGTCATATTCGATAATCGTTCTCTGATACACCACGAGCTTTTGTGCTCCTCGCCAGGCTTCGATCAGCATCATAGATAATTCTGTTTTTGTCGAACGCCGGTTTACTTCGACAGGGTGATGTATTATCATCAGCAGATAATGAACAACGCAAGCATTGAAGACATTGACAACTTCATCGAATCGCTGAGGCAGATGCCGGAAGGCGATCTTTTCAACCCCTGGTGGCAGAACGACCCGGAAAACGATGACTACACCAATGCTGCCGAGATTCGGCGGCATCAGCTGATGTTCTACCTTCGCGAACGTCTTGGGCGTGCCAGATTCCTGCTGGTCGGCGAAGCTCTGGGTTATCAGGGCGGCCATTTTTCGGGCATTGCAATGACGTCTGAGCGCATGCTTCTCGGGTTGCAGAAAAAAAATGGCATTCAGCCCGAACATATTTTCACTTCGATGCTGCCATGCCGCACCAGCCGGGTCGATATCCGGCCCGATGGTTTCAATGAACCGACTGCCACAATTGTCTGGAGTCATCTTCTTGCGATGGGTATCGACCCATATGATTTCGTCATCTGGAACGCCCTGCCCTGGCACCCGTTCCATCGCAGCCGTGGCATGCTTTCAAACCGCACGCCGACCGACCGGGAATTCGCCGCCGGGCATACCCGACTGCTCGATCTTATCAAGATAATTAATCCCGCAAGAATTGTTGCAGTTGGCGAAAAATCGTCGACCCAGCTGACCGGCATGGGAATCAGGCATACCAAGGTCAGACACCCCGCCAACGGCGGCGCCGCAAAATTCCGGGAGCAGTTCGCTTCTCTGATCTGATTGACAGGTGGTATTTTATGTCGCTATATCTGGTGCAGCACGGACTTGCCGAGAATGAGACGGTTGATCCAAACAGGCCTCTTACCGGTATTGGCATCAAGGAATCAGCACACATTGCGAGCGTTTCTGAATATTATATGGTGTCTGTCGATGAGATACAGCATAGCGGGAAACTCAGAGCCCGGCAGACTGCAGAAATTTTTGCCGGCAAGCTCAAACCCAGTCGCGGAGTCAAAGAAAACGAAGCGCTGGTTCCGGATGGAGATTTCATGGCTGTTGCCGCATCCCTGTCACCGGAGGCCAATCTGATGCTGGTGAGCCATCTTCCGTTTCTGCAGCATCTGCTTTCACAGCTTCTTACAGGGAGCCCAAACCACAAGATCATGAAGTTTCAGAATTCGGGCCTGATCTGCCTAGACAGAGAAGCGGGCAGCGATCGCTGGCACATCAGATGGACATTGTCCCGCCACATAAGCTGAATTATCAGTTGTGGTATACTTGAAGCAAAACATTACCAGGAGTCACTAAATGCACACAGAATTTCACTCATGGCACAGCCACAACATCGGGCACGAAATGCGACTCAGGGTTTACGGCCACTACGGCAGACCTCTGCTGGTGTTTCCCTGCGCCGGCGGCACTTTTCATGAATTTGAAGATTTCGGAATGCTCGACATTGTTCGTGACCACGTCGAACAGGGCCGTCTGAAGGTTTTTTGCGTCGACAGCCTCGACAACGAGTCGCTGCTGAAGCGCGACGGGCACATGGGCGACAATATTTTCCGCCACGAGGCCTATGATAAGTACATTGTCAACGAGGTTGCCCCGTTCATACGCAATCATTGCCAGAGCAACATCCGCATTGCGCTGACCGGCAACAGCATGGGCGCT
>CAZPCO010000256.1:0-2330 GCA_964585025.1 uncultured bacterium
CATGAGAAAAACGACGGTACCTATACCTGCCAGTGCCTTCCAGTCTATGTCGCTGCCCTGTTTCTCGGATTCGTGACCGGTAACAACCGAAAGCGAGGCAGTGAAACCGCGCTGGGTTATCGGGATTCCAGCATAGCACGGCGCGGAAATAGCTGAAGTGACGCCTGGAACCACCTCGACAGCATGCCCGCGTTCCAGCAGATAAAGCATCTCTTCGCCACCACGCCCAAACACGAAAGGATCGCCACCTTTGAGTCTTACAACCAGCTTGTTTTCGGCGGCTTTCCTTGCCAGGAGCGCATTGATATCGTCCTGGGTAACCTTGTGGTTGCCGGCAAACTTGCCGACATCGAAAAGTTCGCAGTCGGGTTTCGCCTGAGAAAGGAACGCCGCAGTGCCAAGTTGATCATGCACGATGACGTCAGCCCGTCTTACCAGGTCGAGTCCTCTGACGGTTATCAGGCCCGGATCACCAGGTCCGGCGCCTACCAGATACACGTTTGGTTTATGCAAGTGCGGTCTCCTGAAAATTATTTGCTGATGAATTCGCGGCCGCCGGCGGCAATTATTTCACCCGCGGCCTTGTGCCCAAGTTCGGCCGCATGACTGCAGGGGCCGGTGTGTTCACGGCGAATGCAGACAGTGCCATCCGGAGTGCCGATAAAACTGTGCAGTCTGATCATGCCGCTGCTGATCTCGGCGTGTGCTGCCATCGGGGTTTGGCACCCGCCCTGCAGTCTGCTCAGAAAAGCTCTTTCGGCCGCCGCTCTCGTTGCTGCTGTCTCGTCTGCGAACGAAGTGAACAGAGGCATGAGTCTATCAACGTCGTCTTTGCGGCATTCTACGGCAAGCAACCCCTGCCCGGCCGGCGGTGTCAGTTCTTCTACAGAGAAAAAATGGCCGATACGGTCGCCCCAGCCAAAACGCATCAGGCCTGCTGCCGCCAGAATAATTGCATCGACTTCCCCATCTTCGAGCTTTTTCAACCGCGAGTCGAGGTTGCCGCGGAAATCTGAAAACCGCAGATCCTGACGCATTAACGAAAGCTGGGCCCGACGACGCAGGCTTGAGGTGCCGATCACTGCCCCGGCTGGAAGATCGGCAAAATTTCGATATCTTTTTGATAGAAAACAATCGCGTGCATCTTCTCGTCCACCGATCGCCAAAAGGCAAAGACCAGCCGCTGTCTGGTGCGGCACATCTTTCAAGCTGTGAACTGCGATGTCGATTCGTCTGTCGAGCAGCGCCTGTTCGATTTCTTTGATAAACAGGCCCTGGCCACCAACTTTGAACAGGGGAAGGCCGGTAACCTGGTCTCCAAGAGTTTTAATCACCACTTCTTCAAATTCGATTCCGGGCTGTGTCGAGGCTGCAAGCTCGATTACTTGCCTGGTCTGGTGCAGGGCAAGCTTGCTGCCCCGGGTACCGTAGCGTATCTTCATGCCGATTCCCGCTTTCTGTTCTGTTGTGGCAGAACGTGTAATGCCGTTTCCGGCACGCAGTCAGCCGGCAGCCCGAGAATGTCGGCCATCAGACGCAACTGTTCGAGGTCTGCCGAGCCTTGATTCTTCAGGGCGACGATCTGATTGTGCAGCCATTTGGCCATCAGGGACCGGCTGTGCTGATCGAAGGCTGCTTTAAGCTCAGGACTGATCTCAGGGTGCTGGGCGACGAATCGTTCGAATTCAGCCTGGCGTAAAGCCTCGCTTTGCTCGCGCAGTCTGATGATCAGTGGTACAACCGTGAATGCCTGGCTGGAAGTCTGGAATTGTGAAGATTCGTGTCGGATGATGGCCCGGGCCTTTTCGGCTTCCAGTTTTCGCTGTGACAGGTTCTCGTTGACAACATTCTGCAGGTCGTCGACATCGTAGAGAAACATGTTGGGAAGGGTCTGGCACTCAGGCTCAAAGTCCCGCGGTACGGCGATGTCGATGACGAAAAGAGGGCGTTCGCTGCGTCGATTCATGATGAGTTCCATCTGCTGCCTGCTGACGATCGTCGATGGAGCGGCGGTCGACGAAATGACGATATCGCAGCTTTCCAGCAGTTCATCCATCTGAGACAGGGGCCGGGCCTGGCCGTCGAATTTTTCGGCAAGCTCGGCGGCGCTGCTTTCAGTGCGATTGATGAAGAACATATTTTTAACGCCGCTTTCACGCAGATGTACTGCAACCAGGCCGGCCATTTCACCGGCACCGATTATCAAAGCCTTCGAAGTCTGCAGCGGGCCGAAAATGCTGCGGGCCAGGTCGACGGCCGCCGAAGCTATCGATACCCGGTTTTCTGAAATGCCGGTTTCACTCCGGACGCGCTTTCCGACCTCGAGAGCT
>CAZPCO010000256.1:2340-5470 GCA_964585025.1 uncultured bacterium
CATCGTTATAGGTTTCAATTGTGTTAGCAACACAAGAGTCGATGCAGCTGCTTGCCTACATAGGTTTCGCTGGTTGCGTGCTTGTATGATTCCTTGATCTGGTGCAGAATCTGGTTTTCCCCGATAATCATCGAGTCGAGGCCGGCGGCAACCGAAAACAGGTGTTTGACAGCTTCCTCATCACGATGTTCGTAGAAATAGCCGGCCAGATTCTCGAAGTTGACGTTGTTGGCTGAAAGAAGTCCGACAAAACTGCGCTTTGCATCGGCTGGATTCCCGGAATAGTAAACTTCAACACGATTACAGGTGTAGACCGGCACAGCTTCGAGATTGCAGGCGTCTACTTCCGGGAGGCGTATTTCACAGATGCGCGCGAGTTTTTCGCGCACTGCTACCGGTGCCGATTTGTGGTTGAGCCCGAAGACTATTACAGACATGCAAGTATCTCCTGGCGTATTTTTTCGCGTTCTCCAGCCCGCAACCTGGCTAGAATCGTTTCATTCACCCATTCAGCAGCAAAGCGCTGTTTGGAACCGGCCGCCAGCCGCGAGTTTTTTATTGCCGGTCTGACTTCAGCCAGCAGGGCAGCCAGATCAACCAGTTCCGGGGTTATCATTTCAGTAATGCGCTTCTGAAGATATTGCGAAATTGCCGGAACACCACCGGCCACGGTTGCATTGATTATTTCACCGGCAACAGCAATGCTGCCATTTATAAAATTGCCATCTTCGAAATGATCACTGCGGTTGAAAAGAAGATCAAGCCTGACGCATTCACCGGCAATCGCTTCGTTGACCGCCTGATCGCTGCTCGCAATGGTTACCAGCAGGAATTTGCGGTCGACGTCAGTTACCTCGGCGCCGCGCCTATGGCAGATCACACCCGGCAGAGCCTCCAGTTCCTGAAGTATCTCAGGAGCGATGACCGTCAGGTTCGCGCCGGCTTCGACATACTGTCGGCCGCGCCGCAAGGCTACTTTGCCGCCACCGATCATCAGAACCTTGCGTCCGTGCAGGTCGATAAAAAGAGGCATGTATTTCATTTCGCCTTCTCCGGTGCCTGAATTTGCAGTGGTTGCCAGTGTCTGGCATTGTCGGGCAGCGTAATCAGACCGATCGACAGGAAAAAGCCGATGATAGCGAGAGTAGCCAGACGGGTACCACTGATCCGCATCGACTTGCGCGCCAGAAGGATGAACGTGTAGAAGAGCAGCAGCAGCCCGGCATAAATATGTTTTCCACCCGGAGAAAAGCTGACGAAATATGACCAGTTGCCGTAGAGGCCGGCGGCCAGGCCTGCCGCAAAAGCGGCGGTGCCCGTGCCGATAAGTTTGAAGGTCAAATCATCGAGTCTGGCAAGGGGTGGAAAAATGAATACTGCCCGCAGTCGGTTTTTCTTTTTAAGCCGCCGCACTACATAGAAGTAGGTGGTCGACGACACTGCGGCGATCAGAAAAAAGCTTTCGCCGAGTATCGAGAGCAGCAGATGCACTGCAAACCAGCGCTGCGAAAATTGCCCCCCTGACAATACGCCGTCGGCGAAAGTCGAGCAGAGCAGCATGACAATACTCGCCGGCAGGGAAAAAATGCTGAAAAACGTTTCTTTGAGCCCATGTTCGCTGATTGCTGTGCTGATCCCCATGCACAATGCGCCTGCCAGAAACAGTTCCCGGTAGTGCAGATCGGCATCGCTGCCGGCAAAGGCTCTGAAAACCATCACAGTGTTGCAGGTCAGGCCCAGTGCCAGTGAAAAGTTCGAATGATGGCGAAATGAGTGGCCGGCTACCCTTTCCTTGACCCGGAAAAAGGTTGCCAGAGCGAAACCGACGATTGTGGCCAGCAAAAGAACCTGCATGCCGCGATATTAACATACAGCCGCCCCAAAGTACAACCACCCAAAACCAGTAAGCTGTAATCAAAGGTCGAAATCTTTAACTGTGAGAAGCGGAGCGACGACATAAATCTGTCACTGCGAGGAGCGCAGCAACGAAGCAGTCTCGCGTTAAACAGAGATTGCTTCGCTTCGCTCGCAATGACACGGTTAAAACATGTCATTGCGAAGGGCAAAGCCCTGAAGCAATCTCTCTTTTGCCGGGATTGCTTCGCTACGCTCGCAATGACAACATTAACCCGGCCTGCTATCCGTGTAAATCTGTGTTCATCCGCGGGAAATTCTTCTCAACGTATTCGTCCGTGGGAAATTCTTATTTTTTTTCAAAAATAAATCTGTGGTCGTGGACGGACAGTCTTCCATTGAGATGCCGGGTCGGCTGATGGCAGACCAGACAGTTGCTGCCTGGTGATTCAGCCGGGTGGTCGGTTTGATCGGTGTGACAGGTCAGGCAATACTGATCCTGGGTCAGAAAGAGCGAATTGTTTTCGGTTTTGATATCACGGAAATTCTGGCAATAATCGCAGGTAAGCCCGGAGGCGAGATAATAGCGGGTTTTGAGAAATTCCCACTGGCGACGGCGGTCTTCATAGGTTTCGTCGCCGTGAAAGTTCTCGGGGGTCTGGCCTGGTTTGGGCGTCAACCCTGAAAAGAAGTCCTGAAGATTGTCGCCTGGCCTGTAGCCGACCGGAAAATTATATTGCCCGCTGTTGTCCATACCGGAAGTGTGGCATGAGGTGCAGATCATCTCCTGGCGTTCAGGAGTCATGCTTTTCAGTGAGGTAATGTATTCTGGTGATCGGGTGCGGATATGGTTGAGACCTGGCCCGTGGCAGGCCTCGCAGCCTACTCCTGCTTCGGCGAAACTGTCGTTTTCGGCCGAGAAACCGGTGGTGTGGCAGCCGGCGCACTGTTTGAGCCAGTAGCGGGACCGCCAGCCGTAATCGATGACCGGCAGCCATGCTTTCTTGTTCATATCCCAGATTTTTGGCAGTACCACGAGAGTACCGCTGGCTTCGGCGACAAATCTATGAACATAATGTGACCCGAGTACCCAGGCGATTCTCTCGCGTGGCACTCCGAGTTCTTCAACCGGAATCTCCTGCTGTTCTTCGATGTTGCGGAATTTGCGGGTCATTCGGGCATGCGGGCTCAGTTTCCACTGGTCGTAGATGTCGAGGTGGCATTCACGGCATGATTCAGAACCGGCATAATTGCGATTGTCGAATGCTTTCGGACT
>CAZPCO010000257.1:0-5457 GCA_964585025.1 uncultured bacterium
GTTGCGTTCGATAATCCGGCCCTGACTTTCCAGGTTTGCGAAGACCTCGGTGCCGGGAAACGGTGTCAGCACTGAAAATTGTGGCAGATCAATCTCACATTCATAGATGAAATCGACGGTACGTTTGAAAACATCGCGATCATCAGTATCGAGGCCAAACACAAAGCAGGCCTGTACGCCAATGCCATGGTCATGCAGTTTTTTGACCGCTTCCCGGTATTGAGATACCCGGTTAAAAGGCTTGTTCACCTCCTGCAGAGACTGCTGTGACACCGACTCGAAACCGATCAGCAGACCCCGGCAACCGCTTGCCGCGATGGCGGCGAGAAAACGGGGATCGTGGGCAACATCGATGGTGGCGCAGCCGACCCACCATTTTTTCAGTGGCTGCAGTGCTTTGAAGAACTGCAGTGAAAACTCCCGGTTGCAGGCAAGACTTGGGTCGAGAAAGCAAAGTTCATCACCCTGAAGTGTCTCAATTTCATTGATAAGGTCATCGACCGGCCTGGTAAAGTAACGGTTGTTCCAGGCAGTAGCTACGGCGCAGAAAGAGCAGCGATGGGCGCAGCCGCGTGTTGCCTCGATCGAGTTCACAGTCACATATTTTCTGCGATCGAAAATCGAACGGTCGGGAAACGGGCGGCGCACTGCGCTCCAGTCGAAGTCGGGGCGCATGTGATAAAATGGCTGCAGGCGACCGGCCCGGGCATCACGAAGCGCCTGCGGCCATGAATCTTCAGCCAGCCCGGTAATGACACAATCTGCATGTAATTTTGCTTCCTGAGGCATGAGAGTGGCATGAATACCGCCGATTATCACCGGGATGCGATGCCGGCGAAAAAAATCAGCAATCGCATAGCCGCGCCGCGCCGTTCCGGTCATCGAGCTTATGCCGACCAGATCGACATCCAGGTGTGAACGGGGATCCCAGACATCTGCCCCTTCGTCGACGATTCTCACTTCCGGGTTCAAATCTTCAGGAATCAGCGAAACCAGGGTTGCAAGCGTCAGCGGAGCATAGCGCAGAGCGCGTTTGTATGAACCGGAAACCGCCCGATGAATCGGGCCGTGCGGCAGAACCAGCAAAATTTTCATGTCAATTCTCCTGCCACACACGGAAGCAAGCCTCGAAAAACGAAACTGCCGGCCGCGAAGAAATAAATTACAGCATTAAAAAATCAGCTTCGGATGAGTATAAACATGCTGCCCGGGAAATTCAAGGTTGAATTGGGCTGGCCTGATGGTGTAGTTTGAATGTTGTGCCTGCTCGCAAATCTTTTTGAGGAGTACCATTTGTGAAAATCCGCACGCTTTTAGTTCTGGCTCTCTGTTTCTGCGCTTCAGGTCTCTGGGCCGAACCCTGTGCTCTGGTGAATGATCCGCGTGACCTGCGCCTGATCAACCTTCATGAGATTTCGGGCTTTCTCGAAGAAGATCTCGACCTTGGTAAGGGCATTACCGAGGTTATCGGCAAACAGGTTATCGACAGACGCTTCCGCAATGCCGGTATGCCTGACCCGGTTAAATCCGAGCTCAGCTACGCCATCGTCGCCCGCGAAATGCCAGCCGATCAGCTCAATATCTGTTTCGTTCTCAAGGGAAACATTGAGAACGACAAGTTCCTGGAATTTGCCGGGAAACGTTACGAACGTTATTTCACTACTCTGAAAACCCAGAAACTGGTTCAGACAGTTCCCACCACCACCGACATCCTGATTGCCGGCAAAAATGCCCGCGTTTTCCCATTCGCCTTCAGAAAAGCCGAAGCCGTTGTCACCAGCTTTCCAGGCCACACTATCATCTCGACCGTTCCGTCCGGCGATTATTCGCTGATCGCCGAAACCATAGCGGTTCTCGAAGGCAAAACCCAGCCCTCAGCTTCTCAACCAGAAAAAATCGGCTTCATTTCTACTTTTGCCCCGGTCGACCAGGAAAGAAGCGAAATCCGCAATTTCGAAAACCGCTACGAAGGTTTTGCTGCCAAAACCCGCAAAAAATTCAAAAAAATATTCGCGCGTGAAGCTTTCCGCAACAGCGAAGAGATGACCCGCTCTGAACAGCAGCTGAAGGAAGCCCTGGCCGGGATCGCAAGATTTTCCTACGACATCAATGCCCGCCGCGAGGGTGAAGGCTATGCCTACGATATCAGCATGATTTTCCGCTGCGCATCGGCAGAAAAAGCCGCCCAGCTCAAGGAAATGCTCCTGACCTGGCTTGCCTACACTTCTTCAAAAGCGCTTTCAGAAGAGGACATGGTCTCGATGAAAGCCAACCGCGTCATTGCCAATGGTGATGCCTGCGTATTCAACATCAGACTCGGTTCCAGCAAGGAAGAGCAATATCAATTTTCTTCACTGCTGCTGACGCTCATGATGCAGGATCGCCGCTTCAACTCGATTTTCAAAAGCTGATAGAATAGAATCAGGCGGCTGCGGTTTCTGCGGAAACCGCAGCTTTTTTTTCGGCGAATGCCAGCACCAGCACAGGCAGAATCAGAAGATCGCCGGCAAGACCGATGATTACGACAAGAGTGCCGATCAGACCGAAATAGGTAAATGGTTTGAAGGTGCTGAGAATGAAAATGGCATTGCCAAGCATCAGCAGAAACGACGATGAGGCGACCGGCACAGCCAGATCACGAATTGCAGCCAGCACTTTTCTGGCAGCCGACGGTTGCCGGCTTTCATGGAGATAAGTGAGTAGATGCAGGGTATCATCGACGATCAGACCACTCATCACACAGCCAACGACTGCAGTCGATGGATTCAACGGCAACCCGAGAAACCCGGCAACTGCGTAAGCTGCTAAAATCGGATAAAAATTCACCAGCAGAGCGACGCAGGCAATAAAGAAGCTGCGAAAAACAAGATAAAAAACCGCAATAATCATTAAAACCGCAGCAGCAAAAGACCAGGTGATATTAACGAGAATATTTTTCTGTAACAGGGCATTCAGATAAAGACTGCCGGTTACATCGGCCTGCATTCCGGCAGGCATGATTCCGGCTGCCTGCTGCAGAACCTTTTCGCGCATGGGTTCGATCTGAAAATCGTCGGTTACCCCGGTGTGCACTCTGAGCAGTGCTGCTGAAAAATCAGGTGAAACCAGGAGATCAGCAATACCACGCTGCGAGAAAAAATCAACAATGGCCCGCGCCAGTTCAGGGGTTTCCGGCAACCGGGCCACGCCGGTGAATTGCCGGTTGAAGGCACGCATCAGATCGATGAGCGAAAAAACCCGGTTAACGCCTTCGATAGTGCTGAGGCGTTGCTGCAGACGATCAACTGCGGCCAGACGCTCAGGTTCCATCAGAGCGGGATCAGTGATCATCACCTGAAAATATCCAGGGCCGCAGAATCTGCTGCTGATGAATTGCTGTGCCACAACAAGCTGATCATCGTCGGCAAAATTGTCGGTCAATGCATTGCGCCTGTGCAGAGACAACAGGGCCGGCACTACAAGGGCTGCAGCAACAGCTGATACCAGAAGAATCTTTCCCGGGTGCCTGAATACCAGATTGCGGATTGCCCGACCGAAGCGGGGCATTTGCGCACCGGCCTGGTCCTTCAACGAAAACCGGGGCTGATAAAGGCGAAAGAAGGAGAAAATTAGACCGAAGGTAACAATATATGCAAAAAAACAGGCCAGCGAGGTGTAGAGTGAAAAAAGCCTGATGCTTGGAGATGGGCTTTGATAGAGCGAGAGAAAGCCAATCAGAGTCGTCAGAGTATTGATCAGACATGGTCGGATCAGGCGGAAAAAGTTCTGTCGATGCAGGCTTTCGTAATTCTGCCCGGCATTCTTTCTTTCTCTGACGAAGAAGCTCACAAGATAGATGATTTCGTTGAGAGAGATGATCAGAGCAAATGGGATTATCGGTGAGGTAAAGAGATTGACCTTGTTACCATTCATGAAATACAGGGCAAAAGTGAGCGAGGTAGGCGCGGCTACTGCCAGCAGTATCGCGGCCAGCACCAGCGGATCAGGAAAAAGAAACCAGGCCAGCACCGCGCAGCAGATCAACCCGAGGGTGAGAAACCGCCGGTTGTTTTCGACAATGAACTCGAAAAAGCGTTCCTGAATGAAGGGCAACCCGGTGATGTGCAGTTTAAAACGACCTGCCGCGCTCTGCTGCAGATGTCTGAGGTGCAGATAAAGGCTTTTCCGGTAATCGGCGAAATGAATATCCGGGACTACCAGAATCTGCAGGGATTTAAGATCAGCAGAAACGAGAAAGCCTTTGAACAGAGGCTCTTCCTGCAACAGACCGATCAGATTTCTGATGCGGAAATCTTTTAAATATGCGGCAAATTCTTCACGCCTGCGGCATGGCCGCAGCAGATCCAGTATCGACACCACCTGCCCGACTTCCGGCCAGTCGTGAATCTGATTAACCAGTTCCCAGACGGCGACCAGAGACTCCTGATCTATATTACCGATCTCGAAGGCAACCACAACTGCCTGTTCGTGCCCAAAATGTCGGCGACAGGCATCGCGGGTTCTGAGAACAAGGGGATCACTGATGCCGGACTCAAAGTCTTCATCGACCTCGACATTGGCGAAGGCGCCGAAACTCAGAATGAAGGCGGCAATGATCACCGCAATGATGGCGCCGGGAAAGGCGCAGATCAACCGATAAATTGCCCTGGTAATTTTTTGCATCGCTTTCATTCTATAGCAGAAGCCGCTCAGACTCTACCGCTTTCTGAAGTGCTGTAGACAACGGCGGGTTTTTTGTTGAAAGTATTTTTTTTTTGGGTTATACTTTTTGCCTATGATTTCAAGTTTAACCGGTTTTGGGCGCGCAACTTTCACTGACGAGTCCGGGCGCATCGGCGTCGAGATCAAGTCGGTCAACAATCGTTTCCTGCAGATCGACACGCATCTGCCATATGGCTACAACTGGGCTGATGGGCTCATCAGACAGCATCTCGGCAACCGGGTTTCACGCGGTAAAGTATACCTGCACCTCGAAGTCGTCGATTACAATCCGAACCAGGAAGTCATTATCAATCGACCGCTGCTGAATAAGCTTATCGCCCTCAACGATGACGTCTGCCATGAAACCGGCAAGAGCCTTGCCCTTGACTTTGACGGGCTGTTGTCGCTGCCGGGCGTCATGAAGGTCGATTCGAAGCAGGCTGACAACGATGAACTCTGGAAACGTATTCAGCCGGTTCTCGACGAAGCGGTCAACAATTTTATTGCAGCACGCAACCGCGAGGGAGAAAACCTGGCGAAAGATCTGCGACAGCGCAGTCAGTATCTCAGAGAAACGATTGCAAAAATCGAGCAACTGCTTCCTGAATTCAAGAAGCAATTCATTGAAAAGTTCACTGAAAGAATCAAGGAACTGGCTGGCAAAGCCGGTTTTGACGAAACACGACTGGGTACTGAAATAGCTCTCTGGGTTGACCGCAGCGACGTCAGCGAAGAGATCACCCGCCTCGGCAGCCA
>CAZPCO010000258.1:0-3843 GCA_964585025.1 uncultured bacterium
GAATACTTTCGTGAACTTCAAACAGGCCACCAGCCGTCTGCCCCGCCTCGATGAAAATGGCCGCCTCCTGATCATCGCTCATGATGCATTCATGGAAGCCATGAAGCCTTTCATCGAATGGAAGAAAAAATGTGGCATCGAAGTAAAAATGGTTCCGATGAGCGAAGTTGGCAAAACCAATACCGACGTTCAGGCTTTCATTCTTGAAGAATACAAACAGGGCAACCTGACTAACATCATGCTGGTTGGCGATGCCGAACAGATCCCGACCAACAAGGGTGTTAAAGAACGCGCCGATTCTGACCCCTGCTATGTGAAACTTGCCGGTGACGACCATGTTCCGGATGCAATCATCAGCCGCCTGTCAGCCAACACTGAAAAAGAAGTTGCCTATCAGGTAGCCAAATTCGTGAACTATGAACGTTTCCCGACCACCAATACCGCCTGGTATACCAAAGGCCTGGGCATCGGTTCAGCCGAAGGCAATCCAACCGATTCAGCCTACATCGAAGAAATCCGCACCACTCTGCTTGGCAAAATGTTCACCGACATCGCCAAAGTTTATGATCCGGGTGCAACCGCTGCCAAAGTAACCGAAGTAGTTAACGGCGGCGTCAGCCTCATCAACTACCTGGGCCATGGTTCCGGCACCAGCTGGGGCACTACCCGCTTCAGCAACACCGAAGCCGGCAAGCTCAAAAATGGCTGGCAGATGCCCGTAATCTGGGACGTCGCCTGTGTTAACGGCCGCTTCGTAAACTTCACCGGTTTCGGCGAAGCCTGGATGCGCTCCGGTGACATCGAAAATCCCGCCGGTGCCGTTTCTTACGCCGGTTCGACCACCAACATGGAATGGGTACCACCGATCCACGTTCAGGCCGAATTCAGCAAGAACTACATCGCCAATGAAGTCTACAAGACCACCGGTGGTATCTTCATCAACGGTATCATGAAGGGCCTCGAACTTTACACCACTGATCCCAAGAAATCAGGCGTAATGATGCTCGAACAGTGGCACCTCTATGGTGATGGCACTCTGAACGTCCGCTTCAAAGCTCCCACCAAAATGGCTGCTGAATCAAGAGCCACCCGCAATGGCGACAACGTTACCGTAACCGTTAACGTTCGCGATGAAGCCGGCAAAGCCGTAAGCAATGCCCGCGTCACCGTTTACACCAAGGGTGTTGAAAACGTTCACTCTGCAACCACCAACGACAACGGTGAAGCCGTAGTTACCATGCCCGCCGACATGACCGAAGGCTATGTAACTGTTATTGGCACCGATGTAGTTCCGGTTGTCGATATGCCCGTTACCTTCTGATAATCAGACATAAAAAAACAGCCACCTTCGGGTGGCTGTTTTTTTATGTACGCCGGCTTGCTGTGACACCTTCACAACTAGAGTTTAAGAGCTTCGTAAGACTCTACTAGGGGCAGGCGCTGGCCCGGGCAGAGCTCTCCGAGGTTTATTCGTGGCAAAGGTGCCTTCAAATAAATATGTGCTGAAAGCCTTTTCTTGTGTGGATGACGCAGATCTCTGAAATGCGGCATGTTTGAAAAGCCGGGGCAGGGGATGGAGTCTAGAGAATGCCTTTGAGCAGCAGCAGGCGAAGAATGAAATTGGTCAGCATGCCTGCGGCGAGATCATCTGCCAGAATTCCTGTGCCACCCCGGAAGGTTTGGAAAAGATTCACCGGAAATGGCTTCAGGATATCGAATAAGCGGAACAGAATGAATCCAACAAGAATGGTTCCGAAGCTTGCGTCCCAGATCAGGAACAACGACAACCACATGCCGGTTGCTTCATCGATAACCACTTCTTCCGGGTCTTTGCTCCGGTCGATTTTTTCAATTTTTTCGGCTACGCCGATTGCCAGCAGGCAGAAACCCAGAAAAAGCAGTATCTGGGCCCAGGCCTGCATTTCACGGGTGGCAAGAAAAAACGCTATTCCTGGAAGACTGCCCAGAGTGCCGGGTGCGCGCTTGATATAGCCCAGCCCTAAGCATGAGCCCAGTAATTTAATAGTGTTGGTGCTTGCTGAACTATTCGTCCAGGAAGTGCCAATTCTTTTTGAAATAATCATATCCTGAATAGATTGTTGCTGCCGCGGCAATCAGCATGAGCCCCTGAATTACCGGTGCATAGATTTTCATCAGCGACTCGAGCCATTCCTGCTGATTGTAAGACAAAAGAAAGATTCTGATGGTAAGAAAACATAGAGCAGTGATGATGGCAGTCAGCTGGGCGGTGGTTTTCAGCTTGCCGGCACCACTGGCGTCGATGACCTGCCCGCGTTCAGCGCAGATGAGACGAAGCCCGGTCACGGCGAATTCTCTGGCAATGATGATTATTGCGATCCAGCCGGCAGTATGGGTGATTTCTCGGTATTCAACCATGGCGATCAGAGCGGTTGACACCAGAAGCTTGTCGGCTATTGGATCTATAAATCTGCCGAATGTCGTCACTTCTTTGTAGAGACGGGCCAGGTAGCCGTCGTAGTAATCTGTAATGGCGGCAACAATGAATATCAGGGTGGCTACAGCCTTTCCCCAGTCTGCTTCGATTGACGCTCCAGGTGGCCTCAAAAAAAAGGCGATCATGAAGAAAGGAATGGCGAAAACCCGCATCAGAGTAAGTTTGGTTGCCAGGGTCATTTTATCGGTTCCGCCTTGAAGTCGTATGCGTCGGCGTCGGTAATTCTGACCATCACAAGGTCGCCGGCCTTAATTCTGCCAGGATTTTCAATGAGAGTCGAATTGTCGACTTCGAAGGCATCGAAACGCGTTCGTGCTCTGGCAATATTATCGGTCACTGCATCGACGATTACCTGAAGCTCGCGGCCAATGAAGCGCCGGTTCCGTTCTTCAATGATCAGTTGCTGCAGAGTCATCAGCTGGTCGAGGCGCGCCTGCTTGACCTGTCTGGTGACCATGGGGCGCATCTGAGCGGCAGTTGTCCCTTCTTCCGGGGAATAGATGAAGGCACCGACGCGGTCGAGTGGATATTCTTCGATGAAACTGATGAGCTCGTCGAAGTCTGATTTTTTCTCTCCGGGAAAGCCGACGATGAAGGTCGTTCTGATGGCGGCTTCCGGATACTTCTCGCGGATGTGCCTGATAAGATTCTTAATGTGCTCGGGGGTCGTGTGCCGGTTCATCTTTTCTAGAATGCGCCCAGAGATATGCTGGAAGGGAATGTCGAAGTAGGGGAGAACTTTTTTTATGCTGTAAAGCTCGTCGAGCAGTTCTTTGCTGAGGCCCCTTGGGTGCATGTAGTGGAGCCTGATCCAGTCGATGCCGCTGATGGCAGAAAGCTTTTTCACCAGGCCTGGCAGCTGACAGATGTGATCGTTTTCAGTGCCATAACGCGTTATATCCTGGGCTACTACAGAAATTTCACGAGCGCCAGATTCGGCAAGCTGCCGGGCATCGGCGAGAATTTCGCTCTCGGGCCGCGACTGGAAAGGACCGCGAATACCCGGTATTGCGCAATAGGTGCAACGGTTGCTGCAGCCTTCGGCGATTTTTAGAATCCCGGTGTGGGCGGGAGTGAAGAAGCGCCAGCTTTTACTGTAGTCAGGAACCATGTCGATGTGCCGACCGATGCTTGTAAGCTGTGCGAGTTCGTCTTCGCCGAGGAATTCATAAAGGTAGTCGATTTCAGGTATCTGGGCTGCAATTTCGCTGCGATATCGTTTGATCAGACAACCAAAAACCGCGGTTTTCATCCTGGGATTGATCTGTTTGTGGCTGATGGCCTCTAAAATAACCCGCAGCGACTCTTCTTTTGCGTCATTGATGAACCCGCAGGTGTTGACCATGAGAAGTTCTGCCTTTTCGGGT
>CAZPCO010000258.1:3943-5432 GCA_964585025.1 uncultured bacterium
TTTATTCTGGTATTCTTCAGGGATTCAGGGAGAAATTAGCCGTTTTTGCCGATAAATATACCGGGTTATGTATCTAGGCCTTTGCGTGGAATTTATCCTCAGGAGGATTTCGATGAAAAGTTTGCGTTTTGCCAGGGTTGTGCTTGCGGGATTGCTGCCTTTTGCCGGCATTTTTGCTCCCGTTGGTCAGCCTGTTATTGGTGCTGAGCCTGTTTCATCGGCAAAGAATTCTCCTGTGCCGAGTACGATTTTTTCCGAAGCGGTTTTTGGCTGGGATTCATTTGCCGATGCGGTCAAGAAATTCAAACCTGGAATTATTGGCGATAAGGCTGTTAAAACTGGCTTTGTTGTGATTGGAGAAGTGAATTGTCCTGGTGAATATGAATTGACTGGAGAAGTGAATGTGTTGAACGCTCTTCTGGCAGCCGGTGGCCCGGCACATGGCGGAAGCTTCAGGCGGGTCGAGGTTCGTCTGCACGATCAGCTTCTCGGTGAATTTGATCTTTATGATTACCTTCTGGAAGGGCATATCAAGAACGATTTTGTTTTCAATGGCGGTGAAATTGTGCATGTGCCGGCCGCCGGTCCTTATGTAAAGGTGTCAGGCATTCTAAAGCATACGGGTGTATTTGAAGTCAGGCCTTCAGAGCTTTTTCTTGATCGTATGGTCAGGCTTTGTGGAGGGTTTGATGGTGTTGCCGATGGTTGTAGGGTTGAAATACTGCGCTCCATCGGCGGTTATCGCCGCAGTTTTCTGACATTGGAAGTTGAGCCCGGCGAAAAGCTTTCCGCTGTTCCGCTTCAATCCGGTGACGAAGTTGTTCTCGGCAGCCGAAAGGCGGCTTTGAGTCCAGTTTCTGTTGAAGGATGCGTGACCGGCAGGAAAATTGAATTTCGAGAAGGGATGCGACTTTCGGAGGTCATAGGAGACGGCAAAATTATGCATGCCGATGCTGCCCATGAATATGGAGAGGTTCTGCGGGCCGGGAGCGACAAAAAGGTTTATGAAGTGCTCGGGTTTTCGCCAGGCGCTCTTCTGGCTGGTGATTGCAGCGGTGATTTCTGTCTGCGTCCCTCTGACCGCATTGTTATCTTCAGCCGCAGCTTTCTGCATCAAAACAGCCTGGTGTTTATAGAAGGTATGGTCGGCGCTCCGGGTAAACTCAAATTTGATCAGGGTATGACTATCAAAAAGGTGATAGATGTGGCCGGCGGGTTGCAGGGACAGGCCAAAGAGTTATCAGCAGAGTTGAGCAGACGCGAAATCAGTAACGGCCGATTGGCGTTTTCCAGAATAGAGATCAATCTTGCGGCGGCCTTGCGTGATGATCCGCGTCACAATATGATTCTAAGGCCCTTTGACAGCCTGAGGATTTTCAAGCGCTGAAATATTTCAGCGGGTCATGATTGCTCTGATTGCCTGCTGCATTTTGCTGAGACTTGGGGAAACAGTAGCTATGTCGCCACCCTGACTGGGAAGCACAACACC
>CAZPCO010000259.1:0-4835 GCA_964585025.1 uncultured bacterium
CCGGGTTTCGCATAATCAACGCCACCGATCTCGACCAGCCGGTTATCGACCAGCCCCTTCCTTCAGAGCGTCGTATTTTTATCATCGCTCCTGAAAAGCCGGCCGAAGCTACCGGCAGTGTTGAAATCACCATCGGAAAAGGCCTGCCGTCGGCCGACAAATCGGCTTTGCTGGCTGCTGACAAAGTTCTCAGCGTCAAAACCGGTCACGCCATAACTATGACCGGCAGTGAGCCCTTTTTTGACAACGCCAAAGAAAAAGGTCTGCTGATCGACCTCACCGATAATGTCAAAGACCAGAAACTCAAGAAACACATCAGAATTTTTCCGGCCATCGGCTATTTTACCGTCGATCGCATGTATTACAGCAACCGGCATGCTTATAAAATTTCCGGCAAGTTCATTACCGGACGCAAATATCAGGTGCGTATCGCCGGCGGCGAGGTAGAAGGAGAAAACCAGCTGCTGGCCGGTGCCTGTGCTGAATTTGTCAGCCGCGGGCCCGATTCCCAGATATCTTTCACTGCCGACCGCTCGGTTCTTGAACTGCGCAGTCTGCAGATGGTGCCGCTCAGTTTCACCGGTGTCGGTAACTTCAAAGCCCAGCTGATGCGCATTCCTGCGTTTTTCGGTCCGGCGCTCGATTCTTTGACTACCTTCCCCGAAGCAGAAGAGAAGCGGCCCTCTGATTCCAGCGCCATGCGCATCGATTCCGATACCGACAAGAAAATCAAAGCCGTCGCCGCCGATCTCGACAACCTGATGCTGAAGTTCGTTCAGCAGCTCGATCAACTGAAGGCCGTCGCTGCCGATGCCGCTTATGCAGATTTGAAAAATTTCCTCGAACCGGCATTTTCTTCTGACAGCCAGGCTTTTATGGGTTCTGACAACCCTGATCTCGAATACTTTTTTTCCTTGCCGCTCGATTATCGCCCCGAACCAGCCAAAGGCGGTTCAGTTATCGTCAGAGTCAACGAGACCGAAAATGCTCAGGGGCAGAGTGCTGCCCGGCTTTTTCAGATTACCGATTATTCTCTGACCTACAAATTCAGTCGTTCAGAGATGATTCTGTGGCTGACTTCACTTGAAACCGGCCGCCCGGTGGCAGATGTTCCGGTTATGCTGCTGACCAGAGACGGTCGCTTCTATTTTCCTGGCCGCACTTCGCATGAAGGTCTGCTGAAGATCAGCGAAAAGGCTGAATATGCCTATATCCTGCCCAAAGAAACCCTTGAAACGGGCAAGGCGACTCTGATGATTTCGGATCTGGTTATCGCCGCAGCTGCCGGTGCTGCCGACAGCTGTTTCATCAAACTCAACAGCAACCGTTTTTTCTCCAATGCTGTGCAGCAGAGCGCTCCAGATCAGCTGCTCAAAATGTCGAAACGCGGTCATATCTTCACCGAGAGAGGTGTTTACCGCCCGGGTGAAACCGTTTTCTGGAAAGCGACTGCCCGTGATTACGTCGAAAAGAACATCGTTTCACCAGAAGGTCTCGAAGTCGATGTGACGATCTATAACCCGCGCGGCGAAGTGGTTAACAGCGAAACCTTGACTCTCAACGAATTTGGCACCTGTTCCGGCAGTTTTGTGATCAAATCTCATATGCCGCTTGGCCAATACAATATCAGCATGGTTGCTACCGAAAGCGTTGGTTCTGATTCTTCAGCCCTCAGTCGCGACCCGCGCTGGAACTTTCTGATGAATCGTTCCGAGCAGACTCCGGCGCCAGCTGCCGATAACAATGACGAGGAAAACGATGAACCCTCGGTGCCGCAGCTTGCTGGAACTGGTTTTCAGGTCCAGGAATTCGAACCTCCCCGCCATTTCGTAGAGCTTGAAATGACGACCGAGAAGCGAAAAATCAGGCAGATAGTCGGGCGTGAAGCCGATCAGCTTTTTGTTAACTGCAAGATTGCCAGCAATTATTACACCGGCGGCCCCTTGCGCCATGCCAAAGTGCAATGGACAGCCAGTTTGACCGAGCGTGATGCCCAGGTCAGCAAATTTCCGCTGTTCCATTTCGGCAACAATGATGTAAATAGCGAGCTGATCGAGTCAGGAAACTCCGTGTTGTCGAAAGATGGCGAGCTGGTCGTTTCTCTGCCGATTTCCCAGGCAGTTTTGAGCGGTCTCAACAGTATCGAGATCACGGCTACGGTTCTCGATATCGATGGTCGACCGGCTACTCTGGTCAAACGCTTTTCACCAGACCCGGCCTTCAGGGTCGGTATCATGAAACTGCCGCAGGGTCTTACTTCCGGCCAGGAAATCCCTCTGCAGATCATCGTTCTCGACAAGAATGCCACCAGAATAAATCAGGGTGAAGTTCAGCTTGAAATCATGCGTGAACGCTATATATACACTCAGAAACGCGATGCTACCGGCGCGATCTTTTATAACTGGTCGAGCGGCTGGGTTCGCAGCCATGTCGCCAGACAGAATATTGCCGATGGTGTCGCCGCTTTTGATCTGATTTTGCCTGACGGTGGCGACTACATGTTGCGGGCTACCTACCGCAACAACGGTGACGAATCACTTGCGGCTCTCAAGTTCACAGTGGATTATTCATACGAAGCCTACGCGGATTTCAATAACCGCAGCCGCACCCGCAGCGAAAACGAAGTCATCCTCATGCCTGACCGCAGCGTTGCGGCGGTCAACGACCGGGTAAAGATCAGATATTCATTGCCGCGGCCATGTGAGTATGCCCTGGTAACGATCGAATGCAACGAAATCCTCAGTGCCCGGGTTGTTAAACTCGATAAGGCCCAGGGCGAGATTGTCGAAACCATGACCGAAAACTGCCGGCCCAATGTTTTCGTGAACCTGCTGGCTCCGGCCACGCGCGGCGGTTTCCCTGTTTACGCGAGTCAGGTCGATTCCGATTACCCACGCACCTATTTCGGCTATACATCGATCAAGGTTCAGAACAATGTCGATGCGATAAATATTGCAATTGCTCCTGAAAAGACCGGCGAGTTGAATGCCCAGCCGGGTGCAGTGCAAAAGCTTGATTTCATGGTCACTGACCGGAACGGCAAACCGGCAGTTGCAGAAGTTGCGGTTTGCGTCGTCGACGAAGCCATACTTTCTCTCACCTGCTATTCAACGCCAGTGCTCGGCGCTCTCACTGATTTCATTCTTCCTCTCTCTGTATTTACAGGCGATCTGCGAACTTCGCTGATCAGCCAGGATCTCTACAAGCTGATTTCGACCAGAGCTCTAACCGGTGGTGATCAAGGCGCCGGAACCATTGCCTCTGATCTCGAGGCTCGACGCGATTTCAGGCCGGTAGCCTTCTGGCACCCGGCTCTGATTCCAGATGCAAATGGGCGTATCAGTATTGAATTCAAGCTGCCTGACAGTATGACTTCATATCGAGTCTACGCGGTGGCAGCTGACAAAACCACCGGTTTTGGTTCGAAAGACCGCCAGCTGAAAGTCTTTCGTGATTTCTACATCGAACCCGGCCTGCCATCGTTTCTTACCGCCGGCGATAAGGCCGCCTTTCCGGTTGCGGTGCAGAACAAGAGCGGCCAGGCAGGGTCAGCAGATGTGCGCGTTGCTGAAGTTTCAAACGTCACTGCTGCCATATCAGTAGGAAAGGTCGATTTGCAGCCGCTTACAACCGGCAGAGTCAGAGTGGATCTGCAGGCCGATAACGGCGCAGGCGAAGCCAGCATTCTTCTTGCCGGCAAATTCAACAATCTCAGTGATGCCGTCGAACGAAAGATTCCGGTAAATACTGCTTCCACTCTGATAAGCAGACAGATTTCCGGCAGTTTCTCCAAAGACCAGCTTATCAGGCCGGATGTGCCTGCTTATGTTGCTTCAATGACTGCTGTTGAAACGGCCGGGGCGATTCATGCCAGATTGAATCTGTCTCTCAGCCCATTTGCACGGCTGTCACCCGCTCTGACATATCTGATGCGTTATCCTTATGGTTGTGTCGAACAGACCAGTTCAGCGATCATTCCGCTCGCAGCGATGCGTAACCTGATTAAAGATGGCCGGATGCCTGGTTACAGTCTCGAGCAGGTCGACAAATATCTGGAAAAGGGTTTCAGTCATCTGATGAAGATGCAGCGTGGTTCAGGTGGCTTCAGTTACTGGCCCTCGGAACGCCAGGATACCTGGTGGGGTTCGCAATATGCGGTTCTGGCCCTTACCGTCGCCGACCGGGCCGGCTACCCTGTCGACCGAGACTGTCTGAACAAGGCGGTTGAATACCTGCACCGATACCTGTTTGCCAACAACAACTCCGGGGCTTATGGACGTGGCATAATGGCACTGTCGGCAGTGAATCTCGCCATGAACAAAAAGCTCAAGGCGGCTGATATAGACGTTCTTAAAGGCTGGTTTGCCAAAACCGAAGCCGAAAGCAGCCCGCTGCTGCTCTGGGCTGAAGCTCTCTGCGGCGAAACCGCCATGGAAGAACTCGAGGGTCGCGCAGCGCAGCTGAAGCCTTCCGAAAAATCGATCAGTCGTGGCTGGTATTATTCCTCGACGCGCCATGATGCGTTCATATTGCTAGCCCAGCTTGCCGTGAATGCAGAAAGAAAAGTTATCGACAGTCTTGCCGGACGTTTGCTGGCCTCACTTTCTGAAAGGGGCTACTGGAGTTCTACCGCCGATACCGGTATTGCTCTCTTCGCTCTTTCTGAATACTTTGCCAAAACCAATCCTGCCAATGAAAGTGAGCTTGAAATCACTCTGACCACCGCATCGGGCACTCGTCAGGTTAAGATCGACAAGAACGGTCAGACGATCGAATTAGACCGTGCTGAGCTGCTCAACAGCTCCGGAATCAAACTGGTCTCGAAGGGTAATTCT
>CAZPCO010000259.1:4845-5430 GCA_964585025.1 uncultured bacterium
AGTTACAGTTTAGAGTATGATTATCCTGAGTCGTCCACGCGAACCGAGCCGGTAAACAACGGTTTTTCCATCGAAAAGACGCTTGAAAACCTCAATGGTAATAAAGAAATCAGGGTCGGCGATCTGGTTAAAGTAACGGTCATCTTCGAAGACCATGCACGCAATTTCGGAGAATGGGCCGTATACAGCAACTTTGCTCTTGAAGACCCGATCGCGGCAGGTTTCACCCCGGTAAACAGCTCCTTGAAGAACGATGCGCTTCCACCTGATGCTACCAGCGAGGATGACGAATACTATTGCGACTATTCAGATGGAGCCTATACCTTCTATGCCAATCACCAGGAAATGCGCAAAGACAGACTGCTGGCATTCAAAGATCATTTCTGGTCTGGAAAATTCAAGCTCGTTTATTACCTGCGCGCTATCTGTGAAGGAACCTTCAAAATGAAGCCGACCCAGGTTTCGCTGATGTATAACCCTGAGGTTAACGGCATGGGTGTGCCGGCAACAATTCGCATTCTGCCGGTTCATTGACTTGAAAGAAATATGAATACAGCGCCGCCATGACTGATGACAGTCATGGCG
>CAZPCO010000260.1:0-5425 GCA_964585025.1 uncultured bacterium
GGCTTTGCCGATACGGGAATTCTTCTTTTACTGAGTCGAGGCAGTCTTTAACGCCACCCATTGCTTAAATAATGACATAAGTTTGTCACTGGCCGGTTCGCTGCATTCCTGAGGCTCGCCGGCACTCGACCATCCATGGTCTTCGCGAGGAGCAAAGCGACGAAGCAGTCATATATTTATAAATTAGAGATTGCTTCGCTGCGCTCGCAATGACATGGGGTGACCACGAGATTGCTTCGCTGCGCTCGCAATGACACGGAGTGACAAAGCAGTTTTATCAGCACTGAAAAAAGATCAGTCGAAGAAAAACTCGTTCTCGCGTTTCCAGCTGGTGCGTTTTTCGAGGTCGCGCAGGCTGACCATTCCTTCAACGGCGTTGTTGTCCATGCTCGGGCCCATGTAGAGAACTGCGGCTTTCTTGCCCTGAATGCCGAGCACCATGACTTTCTCGCCGCCTGGAACCTTCGTTTCTCCGAGTTTGAGATACTTCGCGGTTACCGTGTATTTCTGGGTGCGCTTCGGAATATTGCCAACCTGTTTTTTCAAGGCATCCAGTGCCGCCCTGTCGAAATTTCTCGGAGTCCGGAAACCATCGATAACCTGATTATATAATGACATGACTACCAGACTTGATTTAAGAATCGCCATTTTATAGCCGCTGTCGAGGCGCAGGTTTTTCATGACGCCGGTGATTCCTTCGAAAAGCTGGTATTTGGCGGCATAAACCTGGGCAACGATCGTCAATTCTTCGGGCAGTCTTGGCTCGAGTCGCTTATATCGCGCGGCGGCATTTTCGAATTTCGTCTTGACCTCAGGCATTTTACCAAGCACGTTGAGATACTGAATATCCTGTTGAAAATAGGCTTCATACTCATCGAGAAAGGCGAACAGATCCATGACCTGTTCGCGTAGATCGACCTTTGCCTGCGCTGGTTTTCCGGTCAATCTGGCTGCTTTCGGCTGCGGCGTCATGCATTTGGCACAGAAAGTTGCATTGTCAGGCAATTCAGCGCTGCAGCCGATGCAGAGTTTCGCTTCGGCGGCGCCCGAAACTATCATCACCATAAATAACACGACCAGAAAAATTCTCTTCATACTTCACCTCGTGATTTTTGTGATCCTGGAAAATCAAAATAGAGTTGGTTCCATGGCCTGGCATATCAGCCGGGTCTGTTTATGATTAATCAGAAGGATCTTTAAATGCAGTTATCAATAATGCCGGCGCAGGGGTCGCCTTCGCGTATTTTACCACCCTTGACGACTTTGCAGAAATAACCATGCTCAGGTAACAGTCTGAAACCGTGAAATGAGTAATGATGCGGTTTGACTTCCTTGCCGATCTGCACTATTTCGAGCAGGGCATTGCCGAGTTCGATGCGATCGCCGACTTTCAATAAAGTAAGATCGACGCCAGCGATGAGAATATTCTCGGCGAAATCGCCAGGTTCAGGCTCAAGACCATGCTGGCGGGAAAAAGCATCGGCGGTTTCCTGCATGGCAATACTCACCGGTCTGATGCTGCCGGCGTGGCCGTCGCCAACAATGCCGTGGCCTTCACGAAGCTCGGCTTCCTCCACCCTTGTCTTGGCGGTACCGACTTCTTCACTGATGCAGATTGATACTATTCTACCAGTCTTTTTCGTCATCTTGCCTCCGCAATTCCGCTGTTACTGTCAATTGGACCTGGCGTTCACAAACTGGGAGTGGCCCTCGATGCTGGCAATGAAAGCGTTTTTTTCGTTTTCTTCGAGCCCGCGCGGAAACCTCGCTCCGCTGCGCTGCCAGCGTTCCAGCCACTCCGGTCCGAGCAATGGCGGTGCCGAATGGTGCGCCGCATGCGCGGCCCGGGTGGTGAAAGCGATGGTCGTCGAATCTTTAGGCCCGGTTCCGATGCCGTTGGCGACGAAGAAACCGGCGCTTAGGAGCGCGGCCCTGACCGCCGTCGAGGTTGAATAGGTGTATAGTTCGCAGTCGCGACCGGCAAAATATCTGAACAGGCGCTTGAAGGTCGCCAGGGTCCAGAAAGATCTGTCGGTTTTAGCCGAAAACGGGTCGAAAAATACGATATCAGGAACCGCTGCCTGCTCGAAAAGCTCCAGAAAGTCACCCTTCACCAGTTCCCAGGTGCAGAGACCTGAACTGTGTTCCCAGCGGCTAGTTTCGAGCAGCCGGGCCGGCGCCCCGTGGAACAGGTGCGGAAAGCTTTTATTATTCTTATAAGCGAGCGCCAGCGGGTCGAGATCGCATTCGAAGCTGATCAATCTTAGCCGGCGCAGCTCAGCAGCAGGTTTTTCCGCCACGAGTTTTTCGAAACAGCGCACCGCTGCCATGGCATTCGACGCGGCACCGAGCCCGACATCCCAGACCACGAGTTCTTTGGGGTCATTCTCTGAATTATCACCGGCTCTGACTTCTGTCTTGGCTCCGGTTTTTGTTTTGGCTTGTGAATTTTTTAACAGGCGGTCAGCAAGGTGCGACTGTTCGATATAAAGGCGGTTGGCCTCTTCGGCCGGCGGGTTGACCGAGTGCATGATTTCGCCCGAACTGATCTGTTTGATGCTGGCGAATCCTTTGGGGTTGAAATGCACCTCGTAATCACCGAGGCGCGGAATTTTAACCTGGTTGCGGCGTGGTGGCGTGCCGGGGTTATCTTCATCTTCGCGCTCGAGTTCGACCCGCATTTTTTCATAAAAGTCAACGAATGTGCCCTCGATGATTCTCCGGCGCATTTCGGCCATCAGGCGGTGATAAAAAGCAAGATTGTGGGTGACGAGCAGGTGCCAGCCCAGCGGTTCGTCGGATTTAATAAGATGGTGCAGGTAGGCCCGCGAATAATCGCGGCAGGCCAGGCAGTCGCAGGCAGCGTCGAGCTTTTCTTCGGCAAACTTGTAGACTGAACGCCGCAGCTGCATTTTGCCGTGCGAGGTGTATACAGTGCCCCGGTGCCCAAGCTGTGAAGGCATGATGCAGTCGAACATATCGACGCCACGGTGCACGGCTTCGAGAATGTCGAGCGGTGTGCCGACGCCCATCAGGTAGCGTGGCAGTTGTTCAGGCAGCATTCCGGCGACCAGGCCGGTGAATTCATAGCGCAGGTCGCTGGTTTCGCCGACCGCCAGCCCGCCGATCGCCATGCCGTCGAACGGCAGCCCGCGCAGGAACTCAGCGCTCTGCCGGCGCAGGTCATGATGGCAGGCGCCCTGCACGATGCCAAACAGGGCCTGCGGAGAGTCGCCGCGTGCTTCGAGCGATCTGACTGCCCAGCGGTGCGTCAGTTCCATCGCCGCTTTGGCCTCATCGTGCCCGGCGGTCGACGGAATGCACTGATCGAGCACCATCATGATATCACTGCCGATGGCTTTCTGGGTTTCTATGCTGATTTCAGGCGACAAGAAATGGGTTTTGCCGTCAATATAGCTTTGAAAACTTGCGCCTTCTTCTCTCATTTCACGCGCATGCGGCAGCGAGAAAATCTGAAAACCGCCTGAATCGGTCAGAACCGAGCCATTCCAGTTCATGAAACGGTGAATGCCGCCAAACCTGCGGAATACTTCCGGCCCCGGCCTCAGCAGCAGGTGGTAGGTATTGGCGAGCAGCACCTGCGCCCCGGTCGCCTTCAGACTTTCGATCGTCTGGCTTTTAACGGTAGCCCTGGTTCCGACCGGCATAAATACAGGTGTTATCACTTCGCTGTGCAAAGTTCTGAACCGCCCGGCCCGCGCCCGCGTGCCCCCGCAGCGCGCCTCCACCACAAAATTCAATCTGCTCATAATGTGACTGTGTGCCCTGTCTGTAAATTTTATCAGCCAAGTTTACCGGCAGGTTCTTCTTAAGTCAACGACAAACACCACCCGAATACCTTAACCGATGGATTTCCGGCGTCGGTAAATTGCTGAAGTTAGACCATTTCTGCCTCTTCGGTCAGTGAATTAAATTTTCTTCCACGTTGTAAATAGCGCTCAAGATTCTGGCATTTTGGGCGTTATTGTTATATTATCCATGCAATTGAAGAAAGATTTTTAAAAAATTTGAATCAGCTCGACCTTTTACTTAAAAACAGTCTTTTGGGCCTTGCTGCAGGCAGTTGCGACGACGAGGCCGAAATCCTTTCGGGTTCGGTTGAGTTTGGCTGCGTTGCATTTTTTCGTGAATCGAGCTGGAAACCATCCGCCTGGCATTGCAATGCCCGCGAATATAGTCGCACCTCGCACCCCGGCCTCAGCATTTCCAATGTTTCCAGTCAGGTTGCCTACGGTAGCAGTCGCCTTGAAGAACGCAATCCAGCCACCACCCTCATCGTATCACCTTCTGACTGCCCGATTCTCGACCGTAAAACCGCATTCCTGCTTCAGTATTCGGCGCCGCTCAGCATCTTTGACATCGACTTCCGCAAGACCGCGGTCGCTGACCTGTCGCCCCGCCTGAAAAAAGAACTGGAAAGGAAACTGGCCGGTGTTTGATTCAGCCCCAACCAGCATTTGCCAGCAACCCGGGCCAATTGCCGACCGGAATCATCGCCTTGCCGAAGCCATCGTTAAAGCCCTTCGGCCACCCTGCAGCATGCAGCAGGCTTTTTTCGACCTTTATCAGGCTTCTGAAGCCGAAATACAAAGGCTGGTAAAATTCTGGCGCCTCAAGCTCGTCGTCGAAGACGAACAGATAAAAAACACCGTCACCGATTTTATCGAAGACCTCTCAGGCACGCCCGATGAAAAACCTTTTCTGGCTAAACTTATAGCCATGATTCTACGCCAGCCGCCAAATATGCTCGACCAGCTGCAGTTTTACGCCTCACGACGACTGTTTACACTGCTAAAACGCAACGCCTCGAAAGCTTCCCATGAATATCTGAACTTCAATAACCTCGTTAAAAAGAACCTGAGTTTACTGGCTGAAAAAGGTAAGATAAAAAAAGTGGCCAACATCTACTGGACTGCAGGCGACCTTGCATACAGTATCGTTGCCGATACCGGCATGTTATCACCGGCCGTTCTCTCAAGACTACCATTGCATCGCACTATCGATGCCGCTGGCCGTCAGATATGCAGGAATATGGGCCCCTGCCTGTTGCAGCTTCTCTCCAGCCCCGAGCACCTCTGTTACCGATTTAGGACCTCGGCAATAAGCACTGCATTGTTCAATCTGGATGCTTCACCGCTGCAATGTTTCAGCTTCAACAATGAAAATATCCCTGACGGGCAGAGCATGCAGGTTCAGCTCGATGCCGATGCCATGGCCGGCTGCATGCTCGAACTGATTGCGCTGCAGGTTCCAGACCGAGATCGACTGCAGGTTTTAATGGCAGGTCTGGCTTACTGTTACATCGTCTGCCCCGATTACTTCGACCGTAACGATTTTTTAGACGGGCATATCGAGATTCTTAACGGAAAAAAGGGCGAAATTGACCGCATACATGAATTTTTGA
>CAZPCO010000261.1:0-5381 GCA_964585025.1 uncultured bacterium
TTGACCGGTTCTACAGTGCCTTTGACGGTGCGCACAAAGACGCGCCCCGGGCAGATTCTGACGCAGAGACAGCACTGGCTGCAGAGCTTCTGATCGAGGGTGTGAATAAAACGCGGCACCCACTCAAAGCCCCCGAGAGTGCGATTGACTTGTGCTGAGCGGTTCATGGGTCGCATTATATCACAACCCCGATGCAAACCAAAATATAATGCTTTCCTGACAAACACAGTCAGGGAAGTTGTGAAACCGTTGCCTATTCTGAGCCGAATTGCTTTTCGAGATCTTCGAAGGCTTCAACAAGAAGCTTCAGCGACAGGCGGCAGACGTCGCCAATCGTCGGAAACCATCGTTTCATCAGCTTGATCGACTGCAATTTGCAGCGTTTCGGGTCCTGGCAGAGGGTTGGCAGTTCGTTGAAATCCATCTCGAACTTGACGATGATCATCTGCACGATATGCATCAAATAAAGGGCAAAATACTTGCCAAAGGTGATGATTCTGGTGCGCGCCAGCGTCATCTCGCCGTGAATTTTGTCGAGCTCTTCATCGGGAAATCGCGCCAGAAAGTCTTCGATCTGCCCATAGGCTTCCTTTTCCAGGCGGTCTTCGAATTCTTTAACAAGTTTTTCACCCTTGTCGCAGTAATCGATAACCCCTTCAACCTCTTTGCGGGTTTCGATGATGATTTTTCTGAAATTGCGCCATTCACGTTTGATTTCGCTTTCAGTCGGATAATGCAGGCGCTTCTTCAGAACTCCAAGAGCGTCGACAGGCCTGTTGCAGTATTTATCGATCGATTCATTGAGGGTCATCAGCTGAGTGCCTTCGATGAAAGCTCCGCCCTCGGTCGAATTGATACATGTGCCACGATACTGTGCCAGATCGGTAACAAAGCCCTTCCTGAACAGATCGTAAATCTGGTTGGTATAAACGAATTCTTCGTAATTGCCTTTGACCTTGATCAGATCCTTTTCTTTCAGCTTCAGATTGGTCACGCTCGGCGCCTCGTCGGCATGCGTCTTTTCAGCGCTCTTGAAAGAACAGTCCTGGCCTACGAGAATGATCGGGTCGCAACCGAATGCTTCGAGAATTTTGAAAGCCATATTGGAACAGGAAGGCCCGACCTGCAGAGTTCCCTTTGGGATGTTTATCCAGTCGAAATGTGCGAAAGCACGATACACCATGAAAGTCGGCCCGGGCCAGGCATCATATGATTCTTTGCGGATAACCGGGGTGGCAGCCAGCCAGATCTGCTTCTTGTAATCGTCCGGCAGTTCCTTGAACATCGTGGCGACATGCAGAATGCGTTCGAGGCTGACGGCCATGTGCGGCACGATATCGTGCTTGAGAAGAACGCGCAGCGCCGAATCTGCAGAAATCATCACGCAATTGCCGACCGCGCGCTTGAGTTCACGCACATTTTTATCAAGTGACGGGCCGGTCGACACGATTATACCCGGAACACCTCTGAAAGCGCCGTAAAGATCCTTGACGCCAGGGTTTCTGATGATCGTCGCCAGATTTTTCATGATGTTTTCGACACCGATCATCGAATCTTCCGGGCAGTTACCATAATTGAAAATTATCGCCTGCGCCGCTTCTCTGAAGCATTTTAGCATATGCTTATGGTAGCCGGCGTGCACTTTGTCGATTACCGGGTGGTCGAAAATCTTCAAAGTCTTGAGAAAAAGCTGCAGAGCGATGCCGGCGCTCTTGATCATTTCGTTGAGCACGGCAAATCCTTCATGCTCGGGCACACCGATGACCCAGCGGATTTTGTCGGATTCGAGCAGATCGGTAATATCTACTGATTCAAGAGCAACCCGCAAAGCATCGATATCCCTTTCGATCAGGACGATGAAAAGATTGCTGCCCTTGAGCTGTTCAAGGCAGGCTCTGACATGGTAACCAAGTCCCAGGCCGAGAATCACCAGAAGCTTCGGATTGACGAGATTTGAATTCTGAACCTGCTGTTCGGCTTCCTTTATCGGATTATAACGACTGTGAACCTGGTAAACCTTGCCTTCTTTCTTGATTGCAAGGGTTGGCGAACCATCTTTGGCTTCTTCGACGATATATTCGCAGTCAGAAGGCGGCATCACCTCGAGCGCCTTTGCCAGCACCGGCATGCGACGCCGCAGAACTTTCATGTTTCGCGCAAGTACATTAGATTTCATTCACAGGTTCCTTTTTTATTAATTCGCCGATGAATATATAACATCTTGCAACAACAGGTAAATACCCAAGACAAACAAGTGCTTTGCATATTCAGATTGCCGCGTCGCTTCGCTCCTCGCAATGACACTCCTGTAACAGAAGCAAAACGCTTTTGACAAACCATTTTGCAATATTAAACAATGATGGCAACTGAGATTGCCGCGTAGCGCCGCTCCTCGCAATGACATCCGGTCCCCGAGCCAGTCGCAGGGCCGCTCTGGCTGCTTCAACTCCGCTCAGCAACCCGGTGTCGGCTGAGTGCTATCGTCGTTGTGAAAAGCGCAGAGTGGCGGCAATCTGAGCTACAGCAACCGCGAGATTGTCGAATTCTACAGGCAGAGGGGGCAAGCCTTCGGTTCCTGACGTATAATCGAGAACGGGTCGCCCGGCCGTGCCGTTGAGATGAAACACCGGCTGACCTCTCTGCCCGGTTTCGCCAGCCGCAGCATCGCAGAAAATGCTGACGCCGGCATCATCGGAAAAATCTGCCAGGCCGGTCACCGTCATCAAACGTCGCAGCTCATCACAGTTTTCCGGCGCACCCGCAAAAAGAATCGGCAGTCGCTGCCCGGCTTTTTCTGAGCCCGAAGGCATCAGCCAGCACAACATTCGATGCCCGCGTCGCAAGGTCGGCCCGGCTTCGATAAATCCGTTCCGCTGAAAGACCTTTTGCGATGGAAAATTTTCGACCATGGTTTCTGCCACAAAAAGAGCTGCCGCTTTCTGCATTTCTGCTGAGGCACACCCAAGTCTGATTATCCGGCTGCCATAGCCCCTGCCAGTGGCTCCGGGAGCCGCTGAAACTGAAATCCGATAAATCCCGGGCAGTTCGGCCGGGTCGAACCTGATCTGCGACACTGGCTCACCTGCAGCTTCGAGAATAAAACCATAGCGCCCCGCATCCGCCATGAAACGTCTGAACCAGTTTTCATGTATTTCGAGGCTGATTTCGCTCTGGTCGCCAGCCCAGCGGCGAATATCGGGGTGCAGCCGCCAGCTATGCAGCAGCAGACAGTCTTCGTAACGCCATCGGCGCAGTTTCAGATCATTTCCCATGTGAGAATGTCATCCTCGTCAATATCGACAGCGGCAATGCGACCAATGACGATCTGCATATGCCGGACAGGAATACCGAATCCAGGCCGCTTTACAGCAATCATATCTTCTGTGATTCGGGTGCCTTTTGGAATCTTAACGGCCGCCACCAGACTTCGCCGCGCAATGCGGTGCAACTCGTTTTCAGCTGCAGTATGCCTCTTGACCGGCGAACCAAGAATTTTTTCCGTCTGCCTGATTGCGGTCACCATTTCCTTAAGTTCGTCCGGTTCGAGCGAAAACGGATGATCCGGACCTTCCATGCTGCGGGAAAGAGTAAAATGCTTCTCGATGATACAGGCTCCTCTAGCTACCGCTGCCACGTCAGTCACATGCCCCATGGTATGATCTGAAAAGCCTACAGGCACCTGAAATGCCTGCTTCATTGTATCCATGGCGCGAAGATTTATATCTTCGTAACGCGGCGGGTAGGCTATGGCACAATGCAACAACGCAACCTCACTGCTGCCGCCCTCTTTAATGGCGGCCATAGCCACTTCGATGTCTTCCAGGCTGGCCATGCCTGTCGAAAGTATAATCGGCTTTCCGGTAGCAGAAATTTTGCGCAGCATCGGAAGATGAGTTATTTCAAAGCTGGCGACCTTGAATACCTCGACTCCGGCGGCCTCAAGTTCATCGACCGCTTTTAGATCGAATGGAGTCGAGAGAAACATTATGCCCTTTTCGCGACAGTATGCCATGAGGTCAGGGGTCCACTGTCTCGGAATCTCGACTCTTTTGATGACATCCCACAAGGTTTCGTTGCCTTTAGCCAGCTTCTCCTTCTTGAGATAACTCGCCATAGGCGTCTTTTTTGAATAAATTGCATCGGCTGAGAAAATCTGGAATTTTACCGCATCGGCACCGGCTTCGACCGCAACATCGATCAGCTTTTTCGCAGTCGCAAAATCTCGGTTGTGATTGCTGCCGGCTTCGGCGATGATCAGACAGGGCCGGTTGTCTCCGATTTCGAATTTACCAATTTTCATAACTTCTTCTCCAGTCGGCTTCGAATAAAGGCACTGCCTGCCAGGCAATGTTTTCAATGGCATCGACACACCGCTGTGCCCCAAGGCCATCGATCAAACGCTTTTGCCGGCAACACATCTGCTCCCAGAATTCTGGTTCGGCATGCAGCCGACTCAAAGTCTTTCTGATGAAATCAGCATCGATCAGCGCGCTGTCGCCTATGCCGACACTGGTTTTCTCACGATCGATCACCTCGTCGGCGCAGAAGCCCTGATACTGAACACCCCTGGTCTGACCGGGTCCGACAGTTTTCACGATTGTCTGCAGCCCGTTTTCAAGCCATTCTGACTGCAGTTCCATGTTTATCTGCGACACAATATCGATCAGAAAGCTGGTGGCCTGTTCCTTGATGATAACCGAAGTCTGCTTCTGGTTGTCAACCCAGAGTAAACAGAGACTGGGTATACCCAGGGCATAGACCTCCCAGAGAGTCGTGCCGCCGGCGGTAATCGCCAGCGACGCGCTGGCCAGCAGTTCAGGAAACCGCCGGCTGTCGGTATTGATAAATCTCTGGGTTGGGTGCCTGTGCGCCCAGGCATCGATCTCGGCCCGCGGACAGTTGTCTGAAATCGAGACGCAAACACGGTTAACGATATCCTCAGGAATCGCATCGAGAACCTTCATCAGATGACCGGTCACATCGCCGCCGCCGAGAGTTACTATGACCGGGCCATCCGAGCGATAGGCGCGCCCGGCAAGACTGCTGACCTCGGGTCTGATAAGAGTATATTTTTCGCCGCAGAGAAGCACCGGAATCTTCTGGCGTTCATATGGCAAAGGGTTGAAAAGAGGATTCGGATTGATGACCAGTTGCGCCGGCGTATCACGGTCGGCAAGATCATCGATGACGACAACCGGCACCCGGCTGCTGTTGAAACGCTGCAGATAGGCAAAATCATCGCGGCTGTAGCGATATGTATCGATGACGATGCAATCGACGCCCCAGTTGAAACGCCCCGAAAGAATGTTGAAAAAGTTCATCACATCGTCATCCGAGTCTTTATAATATGCAAACTCGATCAGGTTGATCACCGCACTGAC
>CAZPCO010000262.1:0-5375 GCA_964585025.1 uncultured bacterium
GGTTCACGTATCATGGCGATTGGCAGCAATACCAGAGAATAGCCGACGCCGGCCCCAATCCCGTCAAGAACTGAATCGAGCGGTTTGTTGCCCATGGCGTAGCCTTCGGTTCGGCCCATGACAATGCAGTTGGTGATGATCAGGCCGACGTAGGGGCCAAGCTCGTTGCTTATTTCAGGCAGGAAGGCATCGAGAACGATTTTGATAAAGATAACGTAGGCAGCGATGATGAGAACCTGAATGATCATGCGAACCTGTCTGGGAATGACGTTGCGGAGCAGTGAAACAGTCAGACACGACATCATCAGGGTAAAAATCAGCCCAAGGCACATGACCAGAGTGTTTTTCACCAGGTTGGTCACAGCCAGAGCTGAGCAGATTCCGAGTATCTGCCCGATGACCGGGTTTTCATCCCAGAGCATGCGCTTGAATGCGGCAAAACCTTTCATTGCTGGTTTCCTCCTTCGTTAAGAGCAAGGAAGTTGTCGATCGTGTTGTTTATCAGCTTTTCAACAGCATTTGAAGTGCCGGTTGCGCCGGTGATGCCATCGACTTCTTCTGGATTAGTGGCGGAACCTTCGGCTACCAGCTTCAATCGGCGGCCGTCGTTGCTGACCGCGGCGAAGTTTTTGCCTTTGAAGCGTGCCTTGAATTCAGGTTCGCTGATGCGGCCGCCAAGCCCAGGGGTTTCGCCATGCTGGGTAAACTCAAGGCCGGTGATGGCCTTGCTGTCGAGGTCGAGAGCGATGAAGCCGGAGATGTTGTCCCAGAAACCCTGGCCACTGAAAGCGACGACGAATTGACTGCTGGAGCCTTTGTTTAACCGGTAACATTCTGTCTGGGGCTGTTTCTCAAAACTGACCCTGGCGGTTTCGGCGGCGAAATAAGTTGGAATTTCCTGGTCGTTGGGGGGGGCTTGCAGGCCAAACAATTTAAGAATGACTTTCTGGCGTGCAATGGTGCGATTGCTGGCGATGCGGTCGCCCAGAAGGGCATTAACGCCGCTGACCATGAAGATAAATACGGCAGTGACCACAATCGTGAAAATGACGGTTCTGATACGTTCGCTCATGCGGGTACCTTCTTTTGCATCTTTTCAAGTTCGCTGACGCCGATTTCAATGATCGGGCCGAAGGTGTTGCCCAGGAGTATGGCGAACATGAAGCCGGCATTGAATGCAGACATGCTGCGGATTATCGCCGCCAGAAAGCCGATCAGTATTGCATATATCCAGCGGGCTTTGTTGTTCATCGGAGCAGTGATCGGTTCGGTAACCATGAAAACGGCGGCAAAAAGTGTACCACCGGCAAAAAGGTTAACCAGATAACCCTGGATGAATGGCAGAGTTTCGAGACCGGCAAAATGTAACAGCGATTTGGCGAGAAAAATGCCGATGAATGGCCCGATGAGCAGAGGAATGAACAATACCTTCTGATAGATCAGGTATATCGTGCTCAGGAGTATAAGCAACGAACTGGTTTCGCCCATACTGCCATTGATATTACCCAAAAACAACCGGCCGACCGGAATGCTTTCGAAAGATTTCAGAGCGCGGTCGGCTTCTGCGTGGTTCCCGCTGGCAAGCGCTTCGCGACGGTGGATGTTGAGGCGTTTAACGGCAGTCAGAGTTGTGGCGCTGGTGATGGCATCGATGTTAAACATGCTGGTGTCGACCGCTGCCGTGCGGGTGGTTGAGGTATAGGCAGCAAAACCGGCGGGACCACCCTGAAATGGCACATACCAGGTTGCGGCCATGGTTGCCGGAAAGCTTATGTAAAGAAAACACCTGGCGATCATGGAAGGATTGAAGATATTTTTGCCGAAGCCGCCGAAAGCCATTTTGGCGAAAACGATGCAGAAGATGCCGCCGACAGCGATCTGCCAGAACGGCACGTTTGGCGGGCTGATCAGGCCCAGCAGTGCACCGGTTACCAGAGCAGCCGCCGAGGCAGGTTTCCCTTCGCGGCGTGTGAACAGGTATTCAGCAAGCCAGCAGCAGAACATCGAGAAAAAAACAAAAATAGCTGAGCGCCAGCCGAAATTGTAGACAGCCCCTGTCAGAGGAAGGATAAGAGCTATCAGCATGCTGATCTGCGGTTTCTGATATTGAATGTATTGCTTGAGAAATGTTGACATGCGTCCTCGTTTGTCTATATCTGTCATTGTCGTTGGCCCTGGTATTACATCACCTGGCGGCCAGACATTTGCGACATCCTGTCGTTTCCGATGCTATTTTATCACATTGCCGATGACTTTGAGGCATTCCTGCGGATGGGTTAAAGGCAGGGCATGCCCGGCGTCGGAAATGCTGACAATGGTGGCACCAGGGAGCCTTTCGGTGACGAACTGCTTCTGATTTTCGACTGAGCATACGGCGTCTTTTTCGCCAAGAATCATAATTACCGGGCACGAGATTTTACTGACCCCTTCTTTGACTGCATCATAAGTGCGCAACATGGTGTTTTTGTCAGTCATCATCGCCATCAATGATTCGAAGCGAGTGTAGCGCGGCAGCCAGGTGTCGCGGAAATCGTCGGCTAGCGGAGTTGGGGCAAAAACTTTTTCGAGATGCTGCTGCATTTTGGTTTGCGATAAGAGAGGCATGAACAGGCCAAGAGCGGTGCCGATCACTGCCCCTTTGGCAAGGTCGGGCAGAGGGGACGGTTTTTCGGCAGGATTATCGGGAACGAGATAAGGCGCGGCCATGATGATGCCCTTGACCCTTTCCGGGTATTTAACTGCGATGCGGCAGGCAATGTGGCAACCCATTGAATAACCGAACAACCAGGCACTGCCGTTGCAGCGCCGATCGATCAGCTCGGCGTAAACTTCAGTGTCGAGCCATGGGTCATTGCCTTCATTGATCAGTTCTTCGCTGCCGTTGTGGCCGGGTCGGTCGGGCATGACCATGCGGCAGTTCGCCGAGGCGGCCTGAGAGAGGATCTCTGCAAAATCACGGCGACTGCCGGGGTTACCATGCAGAAAGAGAATCGGCTGCCCTTTGCCGGCTTCAGAGAAGGAAACGCGGGTTTCTTTAATTTCGACGGCAGAAGTTTGTTCGAGTACGCTCATTTTAAACCTCGGGATTTTTGTGTCATTCTAACATAGAGTCGCTATTGCTGCTAAATTTTGTCGAGAGTCTGGCAGCAGAAATTTTTTTCTGCTATACTGAAGTTAGAGAGACGCCGAACTTTGTACCATCCGCTCGAGTTTCTCAAGCCGGGACAAGGTGAGGGGCCGAAGAAGCGAACCATAATAGAGCTGTACAGTCAGAAGACTGGTTGAGGTTAAATCACTGAGCACCAGAGTGCCTCAGCTTTTTTTGGGCGCAAAAACCATGATGGTGAAATAATTCACAAAGCGTGTCTGGTTTTTTTGGCGAGTTGTCGCTGTCGCGCTCTGTTGAAAAAGAGTTTCTGCTGCCGGGCATTTGGTGCCGGCAAAGTTCAGTCAAGCAGCCAGTCGGGTTTCAATTTGACTTCGCGGTAGATGCATGAGTTTGCATCGCAGGGAGCTTTAAAAATGGCGAATCTGCTGCATTTGTTGCATTCTGGCTGAAGGGCGGGTTTGGAACTTTTATCTCGTTTCATTCTGGCCTCCTCAAAATTCTATTCTAATATAGTTATCGGCATTTTCATGCTGCCACCAAATGCAAAAACAGGCATGCGCGTCACCGGCATGCCTGTTTTTGTTGATTAAAGTTTATTCGTGTTCGCGGGTTTCGAAGAACTTGATTTCAGGCCATTCCTTGACGACATAATTCAGTCGCCATTTATCAGGCGCCATGAAGGTCAGCGCTTCAGCTGTGTCGTAAGCCAGGCTGGTTTTATAGCGTTTCTTGAATTCTTCGAGTTTGGCTTCGTCATCGCACGATATCCAGCGGGCTACCGAATAATCGACAGCTTCATAAATTGCGTCAACGCTGTATTCTTCCTTCAGTCTTGACATGGTGACATCAAACTGCAGCACTCCAACGGCACCGAGAATGTAATCGTTGCCGAACAACGGTCTGAAGACCTGAACTGCGCCTTCCTCGGAAAGCTGCAGCAGGCCTTTCTGCAGTTGTTTGGTTTTGAGGGGATTTTTAAGAATGACTCTTTTGAAGATTTCGGGGGCAAAGTTCGGTATGCCGGTGAATTTCAGAGGCTCCTTCAGAGAAAAAGAGTCGCCGATTTTTATGGTGCCGCGGTTATGAATCCCGATAATGTCGCCAGGGTAAGCTTCTTCAACGTTCTGGCGATCCTGGGCCATGAAAATCGTCGCGTTTGCCAGGGTAATTTCTTTGCCGAGGCGATGGTGCATGACTTTCATACCGCGGGTGAATTTGCCGGAGCAGATGCGCACAAAAGCTATGCGATCCCGGTGCGCAGGGTCCATGTTTGCCTGAATTTTAAAAGCAAATCCGGAAAAATCTTGTTCATACGGTGAAACAACACGTGTTTCGGTTGGTCTGGGCGTTGGTGGCGGTGACAATTCAACAAAAGCGTCGAGCAGTTCCTGAATGCCAAAATTGTTGAGGGCGCTGCCAAAGAAAACCGGGGTCTGATTGCCGCGCAGGTAATGTTCTCGGTCGAAGGGTGCAGCAGCGCCGGCGAGCAGTTCCAGGTCATCGCGCAGTTCCTGGGCCTGAAACCCGAGAATCTCGTCAAGTTTTGGGTCGGAAAGGTCTTCTATTTTGATGATATCCTGGGGGCGACGCGCCTCTCCTGGTCTGAAAAGAACGATCTGTTTGCGGTAGATATTGTAGACGCCCTTGAAGGTTTTGCCCATGCCGATCGGCCATGAAAGTGGCGCGCACTCAATCTGGAGCTTGTCTTCGATTTCCTGCATCAGGTCGAGAGGCATGCGGCCTTCGCGATCGAGTTTATTTATCAGGGTGATGATCGGGGTATTGCGCATGCGACAGATTGACATGAGCTTTTCAGTCTGCGTTTCGACGCCCTTAACGCTGTCGATAACCATCAGAGCGCTGTCGACTGCCGTCAATACGCGGTAGGTATCTTCTGAGAAATCCTGGTGCCCTGGGGTATCGAGCAGGTTGATGTCATAATCGCGGTAATCGAACTTCATTACTGAAGTAGTGACCGAAATGCCGCGTTCCTGCTCGATTTTCATCCAGTCGCTGGTAGCGTGACGGTCTGATTTTCTGGCTTTGATTGCCCCTGCCATCTGAATGGCGCCCCCGAACAGCAGCAGTTTTTCGGTGAGAGTGGTTTTGCCGGCGTCGGGGTGGCTGATAATGCCAAAACAGCGGCGTCTGTCGATTTCTGATTTGTTGTGTTTATGCATGGCGTCCTCGCGACCGGAAAGTAGAAAGGACACTATACAGTAAAACCCTGCAGGGGTCAATAAACCTCAGGCGGCAAGGTCGAGGC
>CAZPCO010000263.1:0-5373 GCA_964585025.1 uncultured bacterium
ATCTGTCCTGGCATACCCATGCCTGGCATTCCCGGCATCTGCCCAGGCATACCCATACCTGGCATTCCCGGCATCTGCCCAGGCATGCCCATGCCCGGCATTCCCGGCATCTGACCCGGCATTCCCATGCCTGGCATTCCCTGGGGTTGCTGTGGCATATTCATTCCGCCCTGTGGTCCACCAATATTTGCGCCTGGTGGCGGTGGAGCGGGCTTGGCCTTTTTGGGTGGTTCTTTCTCTGGTTTGTTGAGTTCGCCGGCCATAAGTTCGGCAAATTTTGCTGGCAGCAGCTGCACCATTTCGGTTTCGGCTACATTACCGATTTTAAGACTGAAGCCGATGCGCAGAAAGGATGCAGAAGTGCTGAAATCAGGCATAGCCGGGGGGCCATCGTTGTAGTTGATCAGAAGAACTTCAGGTGGAGAAATGTCGACGCGCTTTTTAAAAATTTCAGAGAGGGTGGTAGTTGTTTTACCCATCATCTGATTCATCATTTCGCCGACTGCCGACAGATGCATTTCCTGAAATTCTGCTCCAATGCCACTCCCGCCCATCATCAGGTCGCCGATGATAGAAGAAATAGCCTTTTTAAGCATCAGATAAGAGTTGCCGTCGAAGCCTTCGACGTAGGCAATTTTTGCGAGAACGAATTCTTCGCCGCCGCTTTCGCTGGCAAGTTCATTGAAACTTACTACTCTGACCTGCTCGAGGTTGATTTGAATTTCCTGGTTGAGAAGGATCTGCACGACCGAAGAAGTCGCCCCGAGCGACAATTTGGCAACTTCTGAAAGGCGTTCGATCGCTTCCTGTGAAAACTGTGCTGCCGGAGCGCTGGATGCAGCAGGAGCTGATGGCCGGGGAGGTTCGTCTGCGGGAGGAGGTGCCGCAGGCTCGTCGCCTGCTGCTCCTGCATTGAGCAGAGCGTTGATTTCTTCCTGAGTTAGTATGTCGCTCACATTAATTCCTCCTCTTGACCAGAAGGTTCAAGAACTTTTGTAATAGAAATTGCCATTTTTTTACCGAGAATGCCGGGGCGGCCAAGGAATTTTACCAGGTTGCCGACCCTTATGTTCAAATCGTTTTTCAATAACTGGTCGGTCACCAGAATGTCTCCTGGCTGTAGACCTAGAATGTCCTGCAGGGTCACCACCGTAGATCCCAGCTCTGCGATCAATGGTAGATGCACTGACTTAACCTGATGACTGATTGAATCGACGTTGGTTTGTGCCGGTTCTTTGCGGACAGCCGCAAACCATGAAGCGGCGTTGAATTTGTGAACGATGGACTCAACAGTATTGTAGGGTATGCAGAGATTCATCATGCCTGTAACGTCATGAATCTTGATTTCGATACTGATCGAAACGACGACTTCGCTGGGCGGAACGATCTGGGCAAACTGCGGGTTCGATTCTACCAGCTCGATGACCGGTGCAAGGTCGATGATGTTGATCCAGGCTTCACGCAGGCGGTCGATAATGCCCGCCATGACTTTCTGCATGATCTGCCGTTCAACTTCTGTGAGCTGTCTGAGAATACCGAGCGGGGTGCCGTTTCCTCCAAGCAGACGGTCGAGGATGGTGAACACTACATTGAGGTTGATATCTATCAGCGCTTTGCCGTCAAGGTTGTCAGAGCGGAAAACCGTAATGAACGTCGGGTTGTAGATCGACTGGATGAACTCTTCAAAAGTTCGCTGTTCGACCGAAACAATCGTAGCCTGAGCGAATGCCCGCAGTCTGGTTGACAGGTCAGTGCCCACGAGGCGGACAAACGCTTCGTGGATCAGTGAAATGGTATTCAGCTGCTCTTTGGAAAACTTGGTCTGGCGCTTGAAATCGTATTTGCGCTCGATTTTGCCGTCTTTTCTTTCGACCGCAGCTGCGGCTGGCCCGCCAAGGCCAAGCGACACGGTAGCTGGTTCTCGCTTTGGCCTCGATTCTGCAGCAGGCTCAGAGAAAGCGGCTGGTCCAGCGGCTGGCGGAGCAGTGTCTTCCGCGACGGGACTGAGTGCCGATAGCAGGGCATCAATCTCGTTTTGCGACAGGGTATCTACCATTCATTGGCTCCGGTCGTCTGGACAAAGATAAATCAGTTGATCAGGAAGGTTGGGATGACAACCTGGATAATTCTGCTTTCCGAGGTTGATTTTCCCAGGATGTTGTTAAGTTCTCTTTCGATATCCTTGTGAAGGAATCTGTCGATAAAGTCTTCTTTAGCGCGCTGAATATTGAGTTTCATCAGGATGTTGATGATTTTGTCTCTGAGTTCGGCTTTGCGTTCTTCCAGCTCTTTTTCGAGGTTTCCTATGTAGCCGACTTCAACCTGGATCTTGATGTAGTGAAGCTCTTCATCGCGGGAGGTTGCTACAAATTCGCCCAGATCAAAACGCCCCATCTTGGGGGTGGTCGAAATCATCTCCTGGGTTGGAGGGGGCGGCAGGGCACCGCCTGGCCCGGTCATCGCCTTGCGCGATGTCATGTAGGCAATGCCTACAACCGCCAGGATCACGACTAGAACCACCAGGACTATCAGCACGATTTTTGTTTTAGACGACATAGCATGTTACCCTACCACGAGAAAAATAGCTGCGTCAATGCCCGGGCGCAAATTCTCAGCTTTTTCCGGTCAGCATTTTTCCTTTCCAGACTTCTTTTTCGAGAGGCGACTCAGCGGTCTGATCCGCCTTCGATACTTCATGATCCGTTGCAGAACCACCTTTATTGCTTCTCCAACCATGACAGTTTTCCCACTGATAAGGGTTATGACGGTGTCGGGAGTCGACTCCATCTGCTCGATCAGTTCGGGATTAAGATAAAAGGTAGAACCATTTATTCTCGACAATCTGATCATTGGCTGGTCAACTCCCGTTTCTTTCGTTTATCAGCGTTTCAGGTTCACGACTTCCTGGAGAATTTCATCGGAAGTGGTAATTACCCTGGAGTTCGCCTGGAAGGCGCGCTGAGTGATGATCATATTGGTGAATTCTTCAGAGATATCAACGTTGCTCATTTCAAGAGATGCTGGAACCAGAGTGCCGGCATATGCTGAACCAGGCTTGTTGACAATTGGCTGACCAGAGCTTGGAGAGAATGAATACAGATTTTTACCGTTCTTTTCGAGACCGGCCGGATTGTTGAAAGTGGTCAGGGAGATTTGTCCGATGGGCTGCTTCTGACCGTTAGAATAAACGCCTCTGATGATGCCATCATCTTCGAAATAGATCTGTTCGAGAAGACCCATTTCGTAACCATCCTGTTTTTCGGCCTTGGTTGAGAAATCTGAGTCGAACTGCGTGATAAGATCAGTTGTCAGGGTGATTGCCATAGGGTTGCTTCCCTCTGGTTGCAGTTCGAAGGTAGGAGCAAAGCTTTTGCCAAGATCGATTTTGCCATTCTCGAAGAAGAACATCTTGCCTTCACGGTTCTTGATCAGGGCGTCATTGGCTCTTTCAAGATCATCTTCGGTAGGCTCTTCCGGTTTGTCAATATTGTTGGCCGGGTCTTTGAGCCAGGCAACGATTTCCGGGTCGTCGTCAGAATATCTGACCTTGTAGCTCCATTCCATGGTTTCCGAATTGGTGTGCTCCCATTCGGTAACCAGGCCATGCGCAGCACCAAGAGAATCGTAAATTATGATGTTGGTCTGGTGAGTAGCACCTTTGCTGACGGCACCGTCGATTTTATAGGTTTCGCCGCCCACTGTGGCTGAGAAGGTCAGCATATCGGCCGAATGCTGCGGAACCATGAAGTTCACCGAGTCGGCAGCTCCCTTTTCGGCACTGGTGATCATACTCATCGTTTAGTTCGGCAGCCAGGGGTTGGCGCCTTCGGTGAGAGTGAAAGACAGTCCACCATAGTTGAAGTCGCTGATAGCAGCTGTGCCGCGGACTTCACCCAGGGCAAGGCCCAGCTGATTGCAGGTGCCGTCGCCGGAGATAATGACTCTTTCGCCTGAACCTGACTTGTTGCCGGTAATTACCAGCTGATCAGGGCTGTTGTCGTTGTCGGTGTCCACGAATGAAGCAGTGGCATCGACGTTTTCCTGGGCCAGACGTGAGTTGATTTCGGCAAGAATGGCGCCACGGGTGTATATCTGGTTGTTCCCGGCGACGATATCGCTGAAGTTGATAAGTGCGGAGCGGCCATTGCGGTCGGTGACCGTCAGACTGACGTCGCTTGCCGGATCCCAGATATCATTTTCCGGATCCCAGGCGGTGCTGTTAGCGACTGCTTCATCATTGCTGCTGAAAACCTCAGGTTTGGCGCCACCGGTTCCGTAGGCGGTGGTTTCGACGAAGCCAAGGTCGGCAAGGTCGCCGTATGAGTTCATCATCTGCAGTTCACGGTTGCTGCCAGCTTCGTTGCTGACGATCTGAAATTTCTGTGTGACCGCATCGTAGTAGGCTGTGCCTCTGACTCCGACGGTTTTCATTGCCGTGTTGATCTGATCGGCAACATCCGAAGCCGAGTAGGTTGTGCCGGCAGTGTAATTTACTGTTGCGACCCGGGGTGGGCTGAACTGATTGTCGGCGATTTCGAAATATGTGTCGTTGGCTGGCGTCCAATGAGTGCCAAAGGCAACGGGTGTGCCTTCGATTCTTGCCTGATCACCACCGAGGGTGCCTGCGCCAATGAAACCGCGTTCAGAACCAACAACGCGGAATGAAGTGGCGCGGGTCGGATCGCCACCGTCAAAAATTATCTGCACGGTTTCGTCTTTAACTTCGGTGCCCGAGACAGAAACGCCGGAACTGATACCGTCGCCGGTGTTCGAAACAGCGTTGGTCGGCATGGTGGCCGATCCGGGCTGCGGATCTCCATCTGGATCATAAGTAAAATATGGATTGGCGACGGAAGAGGTCGGGCCGGCCGGTTCGACGGTGCTTTCGACTACTTTGCCGTCATCGTCGGTTTTCAGAGTGCCGGTGGCGACATTGCCTTCTGAATCATCAATCGCTGACCAGATCCAGTTATTTGAATCAAGTTTTTTGAATTTGAACTGCAGGTTTTGAAATTCGCCGCTGCTGTCCTTGAAAGTAAGGGTATCGAGACCCATTTCCACGTCGCGTTCGCTCGAACCGCTGTCGAGGTTGCATGAATAGGTTATTTCGTTGGTCTGGTGCGCGTGTTTCTTGAGATACTTGTTGATGTTGATGTCGTAAGGAACGACCCCGGTTTCCTTCATTTCCAGGTTCCCGGTTTTGGGATTCTGGGTGGCAAGCCAGCCCTGCATTTTGAACCCGGTATTGGTCATTACCAGGTCATAGGTTGAACTGACGTTGAGGTTGCCGTCGCGGGTGTAGTAGGTGTTGCCGTCATAGCCTTTGACTGTGAAATAGCCGGCGCCTTCGATCGCAACGTCGGTCTGCTTGCC
>CAZPCO010000264.1:0-386 GCA_964585025.1 uncultured bacterium
TGACAGCGTTCTTAAACTAGCTCCAATGCTTGGCCTCAAGGCTGAAGAACGCACCATCTCGATCGATGAAGTCATTGGAGGCATATCTACCGGTTCGATTACCGAAGTATTTGGAACCGGCACTGCCGCCAGTATCTCGCCAGTTGGAAGCCTGCAATATCGCAATAATGACTATATAGTTAACAGCCGTAAGGTTGGTCCGATTGCACAGCAGCTTTACGATACTCTGCTCGGTATTCAGTATGGCGAAATCGAAGATTCATTCGGCTGGACAGTTAAACTTCAGAATCCTGAAGAAAAAGTTCTGACCGTGTGAAGACTCTGAATGAAATTCCGCTGAAGCACCCCGATGCCGCTCATGTCATCGGGGTGGCTTTATCTGCGGC
>CAZPCO010000264.1:396-4468 GCA_964585025.1 uncultured bacterium
TAAAGATGGTGAAGAGCCGGTGACCGCTGCCGATCGTCTTTCAGACAGTCATATAATTGAAAGTCTGAGGGCGAGACATCCTCATGACTGCATTCTCAGTGAAGAGCATGGCCTGAACAGCCCGGCAGCGCCAAATAACCGGGTCTGGTTCATCGACCCTATCGATGGAACCTGTGAATTCATCAAGCGAACCGGTGAGTTTGCCATTCAGATCGGGCTGGCGGTCGGCGGTCGACTGCAATTCGGGCTTGTGTATCAGCCGATCGGTCAGAATCTTTATATTGCTGCCGATGGTGAAGGCTGTTGGTGGCACACTTCAGGCAAGGCCTGGCAGCAGCTTAAGATCGGCGAGCGAACCTCTGGTCTGTGTCTGGCCGTTAGTCGTTCGCATCCATGCCGGGTCGGGCAGAATGTTCATCAAAAGCTGCATGGCAGCGCAATTTTTGCGTGCGGCGGGGTAGGGCTGAAGCTGATGGCTATTGCCAGAGGGCTTGCCGATTACTATGTTAACAGTTCAAACAAAACGAAGGCCTGGGATATCGCGGCACCGGAGATTCTGTTCACGGAAGCAGGCGGTCGAGTCAGCGATCTCGGAGGCGGGCCATTCAGTTACGATCCGGCTGATTATAGACATCGCCGCGGTCTGCTGGCAACCAGAGACAGCGAACTACAGCGTCAGGTGATCGAGCTGGCCGGCTTCTGAATTTTCATCCTCAGAAACTCAGCCACTTTTTCCGATGGAAGATGTACGAATCCATTCCGAAAGGTGGAGCAATGAAAGATCTAAAGACCTGGCTCAACAAGAATTGTGCATTCCGGGATTACGATGATCCGGATGTAGACCCGGACATTGTTGTCAGCAACCACCGCAAAGCGGTAACGACGGCGAGATCGGCTCTAAGAGATTATTTGAAGCAGCAGCTCGCCGTTGCCATCGAAAAATTTCATGCCGAGGATCGTCCTCCAGAAAAAAGTCTGCTGAGTTGATATCAGCTTCCAGACAAAAGCAGCTCAATTTTTATCAATGCACGGTGCTCAGGGCACCAAAAAAAGTTGCCGGCTGATGATTCATCGGTATCAGACAAGAAATTTTGTTTCGGAGTATGCATCTGGGCGCATTTTTATTCAGCGTGACGATTTGCAAGACAGCGTTCATTGCTCTTATAATTGCCCCACCCGAGTAAACCAGATTTTTCAGAGGTAGTAATGAGTAACTCAGTAGCAGTGCCGACCATAGCTCCCGTTGTCGAAGAAAACCGTAGTAATGTCAATGAAACTTCCGTGCAGAAACCTCTCCTGAAAGTTGTGCCCCAGCAGCCTTCTGAACCGCCTACACAGGAAATGCTGATGAAGATGTATAGCGCCCAACACCGGGAGTGCTGGTTGTGCGAAGGCATCTCCAAAAAGATTGCCAGCGGAAAAGAAATCTCTGAAGATGACAGCTGGCATTTTACCTCGTGCGTACTAAGCTGGGAATATTTACACCGCCAGCCCTGATTTAAATTAATATGTCGGGTGCAGAAGCCTGTGCTTCTGCACCCGATTTCATTTTCAGGACGAATTTGGTTTAAATATTTGATTTTCTATAATAAAATTAGAGGCAGTGGTCGATTCTGTAAGAGTGTAACTATTTAGTCTTCAGGAGGGCCTGGTTGAAACGCGCATTATGGTTTGCCGGAATAATGACTCTGGGATTAGCTATTCAGGCTAATGCCGCCATTTATTCTTACCGTGATGAACATGGCAGGTTGTTTCTGACCGACAGCCCGCCCAACCGCAATTACAAAATTGTGGTCACCAGCAAAAAGGAGCGCGAAGCTCCTGATTCACCCGGCACTGCGAGTTTCGCGGTTGGAGCCGCTGCACCAGCGCAGAAATTTCTCCTGCCAAACGACGAATCATTCAGCAAATATATCAATGAAGCCGCACAGACTCACGGTGTCGATCCGTATCTGATCAAGTCTGTCATCAAGGTTGAATCTGATTTTGATCCGCAGGCCATGTCGTCGAAGGGTGCTCAGGGCCTGATGCAGCTGATTCCGTCTACTGCCAGACTTGTCGGATGTTCCGATTCCTTCAATCCAAGACAGAATATTCTCGGCGGGGCCGGCTATCTGAAAATGATGCTCAAACGTTTTGATGGTCGGGTCGACTATGCCCTTGCCGCCTATAATGCCGGTCCTGGTAATGTCGAAAAACACGGGGGCATTCCACCTTTCCGTGAAACGCAGAACTATGTTCGCAAGGTGCGGCATTATTATAAACTGTATGCCGCCAATTTGCCGGCTGCCGAAAAGTCTACCTCGATGAAAGCCCGCAAAGCCAGAGTAATGCCCATGCTGCATTCAGACCTTTCCAAACGGCTGACTGAAGCTTACGAAAAATTTCGTGATTCAGACGTTAATGGCGCCATGGATGCATACCGCGATATTCTCAACATTTACCCCCGTAACACTCAGGCTCTTTACAACCTTGCCTGTCTGCTCGATATGGAGCGCTGTTACGAGGAAGCTATCGACGTTTATCTGGCTGCCCTCAAACAGGACCCATTTCTCGACAAAGCTTTGTATAACCTGGCAGTGATTTATGAACGTCTCGGAATGCATGCCGAAGCCATCTCGACCTGGGAAAACTACGTTCAGGTGGCCAAAGATGAAGACAAGATTGTGATGGCCGAAAAATTCATGAAAGAATTGCGTGAATACGCTGCTTTGAACTGAAGCGAAAGTCTGCAGGGAGCTGAATGTCCGAATCCGCCTCAAGATCGATGTTCGAAAAACTGCTCTACCTTGGCATTGCAACCTTTTTTCTCTGGCCATTCGTTCAGCTGTGGTCGATCAAAGCTCTGCCCTTGTTTGATTCTGATGGTCATCTGCGCGCTTCGGTAGCTCTCGAAAATCTTATGGAAAGTGCCTTGAGTCGCCCATTCGAGCGGAATTTTTCTACCGGGTTCGAGCCGGTGAAAGGCTGTGAAGATCTGGAAATGACTGGCAAAATAGAGATTGCACCACATCCTGATTTTCCCGCTACCGTTCTGGTACGTGCTCAGATTCGCTGGGGAATGTTCCCCCTATCCAAAAGCCTTGTTCTCGAATGTCTGCGGGCGAGGACCAGACCATGAGGAGCCAAAGACACGGAATTACCCTGTGGGAGCTCGCTCTTTTTACAATTTTTCTGGCTGTTGCCGGTGGTGCCTCGGTTTTCTTTTTCTTTCTGAACTCGAGCGATATGAAAAAGGCTCAGCAGAAGTTTGCCTGGGTGCAGGATATCAACGATATGCTCGATGCCGTAACTAATGAGATCGCCAACTCGGTACAATTCGAACATCCTTTCAACGGTTCATCACGGGAATGCTTTTTCAGGAGTTCATCTGATTCAAGCAGTCTGACCCCTTCAGTGTTTGAAGAGGGTTTTGTATTCTCAGACAATTCCATGACCTATGTGTCGAGAAGTGCCAGCAATACGACCGGCATGAAAAGGCTGGGAAGATTTGCCAACCCGCTGGTTTCCGGTTGTCGTGAAGGCAGTTTCAGACGTCTCTCTTCAAACCTCCTTGAAATTACCTTCAAAGCTGATTCACCTGATGGAAGTGAAATTAGCCGCGAATTTTCGCGGATCGTTCACCTGAGAAACCAATGAACAGACAACTCGACGAAAAGCAATCTCTGCTGCCGGTTCTGATTATGATCGGATTTACTGTGCTGCTGGTTGCAGCCATGCTGATCAGAGTATATCGTGCTGACCGCGATCTTGGCATGACCCGTATTTCTGCCCAACAGGCCCGCCTGGCAGCGGAATCAGGCATCAGTTACGCCATCGAAAAAATGCGCAGTGCGATAATCACCTCAGATCGAACTGCCAATCCGGAATCGCTCACCGCAGTCCTTTTTGCCGACCAGCTCGAAACTGATGGCTGGGTTGCCTTTGGACAGAAAAGCAAAGCCTGGTTTCGTATCGTTTCTGTTCGCAAGGTATTTACCAACAATGCCACCGATACGAGTCTGCTCGACGAAAGCCTGCAGTATCAGATACTCAGCGAGGGCCGCAGCGGTCCGTTTCGTTATTCCACAGC
>CAZPCO010000264.1:4478-5353 GCA_964585025.1 uncultured bacterium
TGGTAAAAAGCTTCGCGGTTTTTTCAAGTCTCGATGAATATTATTACGGCACTCCTATTCAGGCTGAAGTTGAGAATGCCGGTTCGCTCGTCCGTTTCGTCGAAGCCAATTCCAGTCTGTTTTCGGCTGGAATGATCAATCGCCAGGGTATCTGCTATGACCCGCAGCTTCTGGTCAAAATGTTCGCTTTCGAGGGTTCAGATCCTTTCAATCTGGCTTCCGGCACCACAAGGCTGAGTCAGAATTTCGGTCGTCGCTATTACCGGGATCAATATTCGCCATGTGTCGGGCCGCTTTATTGTGAGAGCCCGGTTGTCGTTGATTCGCACACCTTTTTTGGTCCGGTTCAGACCTCGCTCTATTTTTACCGACGGGGCACCAGCCAGCCGCGCATCGAATCCGGGAATTCAGCGGTTGCCATGAATTCAAGTCTGAGAATTCAACATGCGGTTGACAGCCTTGAAGGCAGGAACCCGGCCGGGGTTTTTGTAGATCGTGATTCATCCGGTTATTCTTCTCTCATACCTCCCTGGAGACCTGATTTCGATCACCTTCGCAAGCTGGCAAAGAGCAGAGGAATTTATATCGATAACGATGGCAGGGGTCACTTGAACGGGCAACCGATCGATATCGATTACCATGCCGGTGAGGCACACCTTTTTTCTGACAGCTATCGTGGCCCAAATTCAACGCGATTTGAGCAGGATGAGCTCGATGAAAAGTATGTAGTACTTTCCAGCGAGATGCGTTATCAGGGCTTCAACAATCTGAGTGCAGCCAGTCTTCAGGGTGCCCGTCTGGTTTACTCTGAAAGATCGGTATATCTGCGCGGCGATATCGGCTCTGATCTGGTAATCGTTACTCCCGGCCACATA
>CAZPCO010000265.1:0-5344 GCA_964585025.1 uncultured bacterium
GGGACTTCGGTCTGCACTGCCGTTACGAAAAATACCAGTATCTCAACGGTCAGAAAAACATCATCGAAGGAACCGAAATGGTTACGCCGCTGCATTTAAGCTGGGCCGGCAAAAAGATGTTCACCTCGGTCAACGTACCTTTCCAGTCATGGGAAGTCTCGCGCTCGGGCGTTGGAACTTCGGTCAATCTTTCCGGCCTGCACGACCCCTCGGTAAAAGTCGCCTATCAGGTATGGAAAAACTTTGAAGGCGATCATGCTGTGACTTTGCATGCCGAAGGCAAATTCCCCGGCGGCAATTACCATCAGCCTCTGGTTACCATGACCGGCAAAAGTACCACCGGTGTGCGCGTCGGTCCTGCCGAAGCGACTCGCGGGGCCTGGGTTGAAGTCGGCGGCGCCTATTCTGGCCGCCTGAACGAAAAATGGGCCAACCACCTGAACCTCGCTCTTGCCAACAACTCCGAAGACAGCCTCAGCAAATTCATTCTCAGAGCCGGCACTGATTACCGGGTCAATCGTAACTTTGCCATTGTCGGCGAAATCAACAGCGCATCATACGAAATGGATCAGGGACCCGACGATACCAACGTCGATCTGGTGCTCGGTTTCCTGGTTTTCAACGACAACTGGGAAGGAAGCGTCGGATTCCCGATTGCCATGCAGAAGGACTGGGGATTCTCGCATGATTACGGTGTAACTTTCGGGTTGAACCACCGCTGGGACTAACAATCTCGAAGAAAAAGCTCCGGAAATATTCCGGAGCTTTTTTTATCCCTGCCCGCCAGCGGCTAAATTTGTTGTATAATTGCAGCATAAAACCTTGCAGAGATATCTGCCGGAGGCAACATGCGAAAATACAGCTTCTACCCGCTGGTGATTTTACTGGCTATAATGGTCTGCAGTGTGCAGGCAATGTCGGCAGTCCTGTCTGATTCCGAATCGGCATCGCATTCCAGCGAAGCGGCCAATTACCAGGTTCAGGCTGTTTATGAAGGTACAGACCTGAAGATAGTTCAGTTCAACCTTGCCGTTCTGTCGCACTTTTCTTACCTGCTTGTCAGTGATGGCAAGGCTCTTATTATCGACCCGGGGCGGGATATTCAGACCTATCTCGATTACGTGGCCCAAGAAAAACTGGAATGGTCCGGTACACTTCTTACCCATTCTCATGCGGACTTCATCGCCGGGCACCGAGAAATGGCCCTGGCGACGGGCCGGCCAATATATACCAGCCATTCTGCCGGAGCTGAATATGCACATGTAGAATTGCAGGAAGGCAGCGTTATCGAAGTTGGAAAGGCTCTGGTCAAAATCATTGAAACTCCAGGCCATACTCCTGACAGTCTTTGCGGTATAGTCGTTCCTGCGTCCATTCCGGAAAAGCAGGAATTTCTGTTTTCGGGCGACACTTTGTTTGTCGGCAGTCTTGGCCGTCCTGATTTGATGGGCGGGCAATATGCTGCCTCTGACCTTGCTTCGATGATGTTCGATACCTGGAACAACAAACTGTCCCGGCTCAATGACAATGTCATCGTTCTGCCGGCTCATGGAGCCGGTTCGTTGTGCGGTGCCAATCTTGGTGATGCCCCTTCTACTTCGATCGGCGAAGAAAAGAAGAATAATTATTATCTGAAATATACGACGGATCGCAGTGCTTTTATCGCCAAATTTTTAACCGGCCTGGATCCCGCACCGCAGTATTTTGCGGAAAACGCACGCATAAATCGTATTGGGCCGGAGCTGGTCAACTGGGCAGCTGTAATGGGCGCAAGAGTTGAGGATGCTGTTCCGTTGATCGATAATCCTGAAATATATTTAGTCGATGTTCGTTCTGACAAGGCCTATGCCGCAGCGCATATTCCCAGGTCGGTCAATATTGCCTTGCGTGGACGTCTGGAAACATGGACGGGAATTATTGTTCCGTTCAATGCCAGACTTGTTCTTGTGGGCAATCTGCCAGAAATTGAAGAAGCGTCGCGGCGTCTAAAACGCGTGGGTTACAGTGCCGACTATATCGAGTTTGATGCTTATCGCCAGGCGGGCGGCAAAATTGTGACCACCAGGCTGGTAACCGCTGCTGAGCTGTATGAGAAGATGCTGCGTGGTGAAGCACCGGTTGTGGTCGATGTGCGACGGCCCGCCGAGTGGCTGGGAATGAAAATAGGTGAAGTCTTGAACATCCCGCTCGACTCGCTCGAAAAGCAGGCACCGGGCAGACTGAACCGCAATGAACCTGTAATTGCCGTTTGTAACTCAGCTTTTCGCTCAAGCCTTGCTATCGGTCTGCTCGAAAGGGCCGGCTTCAATTCTGCCGCCAGTATGGAAGGCGGTTCTGAAGCATGGATTGAAGCAGGTTATCCGGTAATCAGAATAGAAAATGCCACCCGGGCGACACAGGCGGTCGAAGGCAGCAATCCTGCTGTTGCATCTTTCCGCAATCTTGGCTTGCCCGAAAGAATAACCGCTGCCCAGCTGCAGCGAATGATTCAGGATCTGCCGGGCACTTTTGAGATTGTCGATATCAGACCTCTTGAACAGGTTGAAGATTACAACCCGACCGGTGCCAGAGTTGTCGATATCGGCGATCTGATCGAGAGCCAGTCGTGGCTGGCCGGAACACTTCCTCTGGTCATCGTCGACCGGGATGGTACCCTTGCTATGATGGCAGCCGGAATTATTTCCCGCCGAACCAGTCGCCCGATCAAAGTTCTGATTGGCGGTATCGAAGAATACTGGCACGCAACTGAAATGAAATTTACTCCTGACCGGATGATAATTCCGTCGATGGCACCGGTTTCGGGCCCGAACGAAGAAGTATCCGGCGATCGGCCTGCAATTAAGCCGGTTGACAGCGGCGAAATGCCACCCAGTCAGGAAACCCCGTCTGCACCAGAAATTCCTCAGAAAAAACCAGTAAGAAAGGGGGCCGGTTGCTGATGTCATCAGATAATATCCGCCCATATCTAAACCCATACCTGGCCGGCTTTTTGCTCGGCATGACTCTGCTTTGTTCGTTTGTCATCCTGGGGGCCGGTCTCGGCGCCTCCAATGCTCTGGCCCGTACTGCCGCCTGGTGTGGTATGTGCATCAATCCAGAATCGATTCTAGCGTCGAAATACTTTGGTGCCTGGGGCAAGCAGCCGCTCAACTACTACCTGGTCTATATGTTTGCCGGATTGTTTCTTGGAAGCTTCATTTCTGCTGTCATTAACCGCAGAGTGAAGGTTCAGGTCGAGCGTGGAGCTTCTTTTCCCGCCGGCAAAAGGCTAATTCTGGCGATGCTCGGTGGAGTCCTGGCCGGTTTTGGCAGCAGGCTGGCGCGCGGGTGTACATCGGGTATGGCCATGACCGGTACCGCTCTGTTAACCACAGGTGGAGTTGCGTTTCTCCTGGCAACCTTTGCTGGCGGTTTTCTGATGGCCTACTTTTTCAGGAGGCAATGGCATGATTGAAACTTTCTTCGCTACCATGTCGTTATCATCTCCCGCGGCGTTCCTTTGCGCTTTCATCATCGGCATCGCATTTGGCTGGTGCCTTGAACAGGCCGGTTTTGGCAGTTCGAGGCGTCTCGCCGGCATATTCTATTTTTCCGACATGACGGTGCTCAAAGTAATGTTCAGCGCCGTAATTACGGCCATGCTGGGTCTGGGCTTTCTTTTTGGATCCGGATTGGTGAAGCCTGAAGCCATATATGTGCCCGAGACTTTTCTCTGGGCGCAGATAGTGGGTGGTCTGATTTTCGGAATCGGTTTCGTAACCGGTGGCTGGTGCCCCGGGACTGCTGCAGTCGGGGTCGTAAGCGGCAGGTTCGATGCCCTGGTATTTCTGATTGGTGCACTTTTTGGCAGCTTTCTGTTCAACGACTTTTTTGATCTTCTTGAACCTCTCTATACCATGGAAAACATGGGTACAAGCTACATTTATGATCTGGTCGGAACAGGTGCGCCTCAGTTTGCACTGCTGCTGACAACTGTCGCCGTCATTGCTTTCTGGTTTTCAGAGATGATTGAAGAAAAATTCGCATTCACTCTGGTTGCTTCCAGAAATACCGGTCTTTGGGTTTTCTCTGTTCTGATTATGATGGCAGCCTGCGGCAATCTTCTTCTGACCGGTCACAAATTTTCGCTCGCTCCTGGTCCTGACGGTCCGGAAATTCTTCAGCAGGTTGAATTGGCTGCTGACCATATCGAACCCGAGGTTTTTGCCCGAGAAAAACTGGCGGGGGTAAAAAAAATCGCCCTGGTCGATGTTCGCTCCCGTGAAGAATACGAAGCATGGCATATTCCTGGAGCCGTTCATATGCCAATACGGTCGCTGGTCGATGGGTTGCAGCGCTATCGAAATTTTGACCGCATCGTTCTCTATTCCAATGGCGCGGTACATCCCGGGCAGGCATGGGTCGTTCTCGTTTCCGCCGGCTATCGCAATGTCTTTATTCTGGCTGATGGTCTGCAGGGATTTTTTGCCAGAGTACTCAAACCGGCTTCGTTGCGAACTGGTTTTCTTTCTGAAGCCGACCGCCGAGAAATCAATCTGTGGCGAACCATGTTTCTTGGCTCCGGAATGGCTGCCGGTACAGCGGCCCCGCTTACCGGCGGTGCACTCACCGGGCCCTGAAAAAACTTTTTGCAAAAGGGACTTGTCAGGTTAGCTTTATGGTGTTAAACTAAGAAAAGTTAGTATTCGAGTATCGCAGCGATTGCTGCGGATTTGTGTGTCGGTAGTGAATGTTTTGGGTATTTTGTTGTTTGTATTGCAGTATTCGGCTCGAAAAGTATAGCGTATCGATTAAGGAGCAGAAATGCGTAGATTTTTAGCAGTTGCGTTACTTGTAACCGGTCTTCTTTCCCCGCTTGGTGCTCAGAGTCTTTCATCTGGCCAGCAGCGCCTCAGCGATTTCAGCGAGCAGTTGAGCTCCATCCAGGATACCAGCCTGCGCCGCACTCTTGAAAACAGCATTGCTGCCGGCCTTATTGAAACGCCCCAGGATTTCAGCGCTGCAGTCAGCCGTGCCGAAGCAATCGCCAACAATGCCAGCCCGTTTCTCTATTCAGCCTATGATTCACGTCGCGAAAGCGGCGATCTCAGACAGCGCATTACTGAACGTTCCGCTCCGATCGCCAAACTCGACCGCGATGCCATCAAAGTAGTCAAAAACGATGACTATAAGCGCGAAGACAAACTTTTTAACGATTTTGACGGCAGCATTCCTCGCAGCTACGAAGATGCAATCAGCCTCTGCGAAAAATTCAACCCCGAAGTCGGTACTAACGATGTTTCACGTCTTAATAAAGATATCGACGCCTTTCTTGCTTCTATCAGCAATGACCCGGTTATTCAGC
>CAZPCO010000266.1:0-5339 GCA_964585025.1 uncultured bacterium
ACCGGTTTAACGATGTAATTGTTGCAGCCAAGCTTGTGGCAGCGCTCGACTTCACGCGGATCGTCAGTCGTCGTGATAATTATGACCGGCAGAGACTTCAATTCAGGATCTGATTTAATCTGCCTGAGAACTTCAACTCCATCGACTTTGGGCATTCTGATGTCGAGCAGCAGAACGTATGAAACCCCTTTCTGACGATGCGGACCGGCGCCACGGATAAAAAGAAAATTCAGAATTTCCTGGCCATCGGCAAACTGCCTGACATCGTTGACAATACCGGCACGCACCATATTCTTGCGGATCAGACCGGCGTGACCTTCATCATCTTCGGCGACCAGAATCACCACTTCGCGGTTCATTCAAATACCTCCATTCCTGTTCCTTGATCAATTCTCATTTATAAAAACTCCAGAAGACGGCAGAGACACGTAAAAACGGCTGCCGACGCCAGGAGTCGATTCCACATTTATATCACCATCGAGCATGGCGAGAATCTGTCTGACAATCGTAAGACCCAATCCTTCACCATTCTTTTTTGCCGGATCGAGCCGGTGGAAGAGTTCAAAAATTATTTCCTGGTATGCCTTATCGATGCCAATTCCGTTGTCTTCGACGCAATATATGCTTCTTCCCTTCTCGGTTTCACCGCTGATGACGATCTTTCCTGGTCTGGCGTCATCCAGATATTTTATTGCATTTCTGAGAAGATTGATAAACACCTGGGTTACCTGCACCTGATCACCGATGCATGTCGGAAGAGAATCAACCTTTATCTCCACGCCATTTTTCTGCTTTTCAAAGTCTACCGTCGAGATTGAATCCTGCACCAGCCGGTTCATATCGAGAGTAGTCAGATTCAAAGCAGCTCTGCCGAGACGCGAAAGCTTAAGCAACCCCTTGATCAGCAGATCCATCTGTTTGGCACTTTTGCGAATGTGGTTCAGGTCATCATTCATATCCGAAAATGTTTGCCGGTATCCGCTAATACTGTTGTCTACACTGGCACCTTTCTCTAAAAGGTCCTGCAGGCGCGACAGATTATATTCAAGCTCACGGCTGTAACCATCGACGTTGACGAGCGGGGAACGCAGATCGTGTGAAGCGACATACAGAATCTGCTCCAGTTCCCTGTTTTTAGCAGAAATGATTCGCTCGTTATGCTTCAATCCAGTAATATCACGCACCCATTCGACAAACAACCGACCGTTGCCATTCGCGTCATGAATCGGCAGACATCTAACTTCGACCCATTTGCCATCAGGAAGCAGAGCTTCGGCAATACATGGCAGGCCAGTATCAAGAACGCTTCTGGCACGGCAATCAGGACAAATTTCCTCATTATTCCGATAGGTTTTATGGCACTTGGTTCCAATGACCCGTAGTTGCTCAGGTACATTTGCAAAGCCTTTCCAGTTGCTGTAGACAATATTCATCTCTTGGTCATGTACCGAAACCATGTCTGGAATAACATTTAGAATGCTGTTCAGTCTCGCTTCGCTGTCACGAAGAGCATCCTGTGCCTTTCGGCGTTCGGCTGTTACCCATATCTGCCCAACAAGTGAAGCCATGCTGCTGATAAATGATTCCTCATCAGGTTGCCAGCTTCTTTGCTGACCGGTATGTTCGCAACTTATAACGCCATAAAGCTTTCCACCGATGAAAATCCCGGCATCGAGGAGAGATACAATATGAAGTGGCTTCAGATAGCCGGCAACCAACTCGACCGTTCGAGGGTCGGTAAGCACATCGTCAGCATAAACACGATTTTCCGCAACAATGGCCGCAAAATACGATGGAAAAGTGGCAGTTTTGAGAATCGCACCATTTGAATACTTTTTTGAGCCAGAATCATAAAGTGTCTGGCAAACAAGGTCACTCTGATCCGCAGAAAGAACCCAGATGCTTGCCCGTGCAACCTCAAGCGTTTCAGTCAGCAATCTGGTGATATGCTTCGTTGCCTTTTCGGTGTCACCAGCTACCACAGATTCATCGATCATGATTCTGGCCAGAGCAGAGCGTTGCCTGCCAGCTCTGATTCCACTTTCCTTAAGCGCCTCGAGAGCCAGTTTCTGCTCAGTTACATCGCGTGAAGCCGAATACACGAACAAACCGTTCCGGCGTGAAGACCATTCGATATAACGATAAACACCGTCTTTTCGCTTGAGTCTGTTCACAAAGCCGCTGATTTTATCTTCATGCGCCAGTTTGTCGATGATCTGCCGGGTCGCAGGCTGATCATCAGGATGAACGAAAGTCAGCATCTTCTTCTCATTCAATTCAGAAAAGGAGCAACCCAGAAAGTTTTCCCACTCATGGTTGAGACGAAGCATGTTGCCCTGCAGATCACTGATAACCAGCATGTCGAGCGATGAGGCAAAGTAGGCTTCCAGTTCTGCAGTTTTAGCTTTTAGAGCCGCCTCAGTCTCCTTCTCTTCGGTGATATCAAAAAGAAAGCCGTCCCAGATTGTACTGCCATCAGGAAGTCGCGATGGCGTCGACCTGGCTTCGATCCAATTTATGATACCGACTCTCTCGGGGCGGTCATATCTAAATACACAATGAAATGGCGTCAGAGCTTTGGCTGACTCAAGGACTGCATCGCGAAACTTCGCTCTTTCATCATTACTGATTCTTGACAGCACCACGTTGGCATCACGCATGGCATCTTCAGGCCTGATACCGATTATAGCAAAAAGCGTTTCATTGACGAATGGAAAGGAGAAATTGCCATCAGGGGTCATCTTGAATTGAAACACGACCGCGGGTGAATTCTGGGCAAGACGGCGGTATTTCATTTCGCTCTCAACCAGCGACAATTCAGCGTTTTTTCTTGCCGCGAGTGCCCTGATCAGCTTGAGGATCAGAAACAATTGAATAACTGTACCAACCACCAGCAGAGTGACGAATGCCCGGTCAAAAGAAGCTGAATAAACTTCTGCGACAGTTTCTGCCGACTCAACCGGCAACAATAGACACAGAAAAAGCGCCAGCATCAGCCCGACAGAACTGTTTTGCAGCTTGAGCAAACCAAAACCTCTATATGTACAACTATTTATCAAGCCCCTCAAATACTCAGTCTTCACAAACAGTGGTTTTTGCAAGACCAATACAGCCAACATTCAACTTTTCTATTTTCAGGATAATTGATTTTGGACTTTTCTGTAAAGTCCTCCAGGGCAAACAAGGCAATTACCGGTCGCCTGTTGCATGGCAAAGAACATAACTCGAAAATGAGCCTGATGCGCTGGCCTGCAACTGGTTAAAACTCGTAGCCTGCCCGCAGCCTGATGTCCTTCTGCAGATTTGAATCGGATGCGCCGGAAATTATAGCTCCGGAAAGCTCGACCCAGCCCCATTGGACCCGACGGTTGAGGCGGCCTTCAAGATTCTGGACAGTACCACCGCTTTTTTCGAATCTGGTATCTTCAACACCGATGCCAAAGGTCGTCTTATGAGAAATTTTTCGTTCGGCACGACCATAAATAGTTCGACTCGTTGATGCGTTGTCAGTCTCGACCAGATAGCCGATGCTGGCACGATCGTTCTTTTTTGAAGTGAAGGAAACACTGCCATCGTAAAACCAGCAGTCTGGAATATCAGGACCGTTGAACCAGAACTGATTGCCAATACCGCCTTCGACATAGAGCTGCCCGCTTTCGAACCCGGCACAGTGTCGCATATTTCCTGAATCGGTTGCATCGTTCATAAACAATCGATAATCTGAAGTCAAATCGAATTTGCGTGGCTCAAAATACTGAAATCCAAGATGCAGTGAATCAGTGGCACCGCCGCCAAGATACTCGCCGCTGACTCTGAACTGGTCAGCATTGTAACCAACAATAGCGCCGCTGAGGTTTTCTTCGAACTGCTTGACAGCCTTTATAGCCATGTAAGCATTGTCGTTGAACGAATAATGCATTCGGCCTTCAGCAAAAGAAGGCTGATCAGAGGAGTTCTTCATATCGACCGGGGCGATCCGCCCAAAATCAACAGTGGTTTTCAGGCGATTGCCCGAAGGATAGAACCAGGAGATTCCGTCTACGGTCTGCAGGAGGTTATTACCGGTCACTATGCGTCCTGCCTTGAATTCAAGCGGGCTCGACATGTTGTAGCCTTTGAAGGAGAATTGATGCAGGCAGTTCAATTCTGGTGCAATGCCGAATAAATCTTTGTAGAGTACGTGCCGGTAGTTGATTTCAGTCACCAGATTAACCGTTTTTCTTGTATAGACGAACCGCTGCGCCGATTTTTCGCGATAAGGCCCGAAGGGTGTATCGGTGTTCGACTCTTCGCGTTCGATGAATGGAACCGGCATCAAGGTTCCATCAGGTCGGGTTGAAGCAAATACGGAACCGGCAGCAGGCAGCAGCCATACCGCAAGCAGCAGCAACCAGAGAATTGTTCGCCTTCTGTTAATGTTTTTTTCCTGGTTCGAGTCTTCTCTACCAGATATCGGAAAAAAACGGACAAAACCGTAGAAGCTGATATGTGACAACGCTCGTACCAATGCAGAAAGCCCGTAGCAGCCTTCGTTAAACTAAAAAATCGATTATTGCTTCGCCAGCAGGAATTCACCCGGCCGGGCAGTCAAACCCGAAAAATAGGCGGTGTCGAGATTTGCTGCCTTGACCGCCAGGCCACCGCGAACCGGAAAAATAAACCAGCTGTCGAGATTTTTGCCTGCCAGCGGCCCAAGCGTCCCCTTGCGGGTAAAGGTTAAAAAAGATGCATTGACCGTACCACTGAATGAAAAAGCGGTTGTCGTCGGACTGTTGATTCCAGGTTCTTCAACCAGAGGAACCACCGCTTTCGGTTCGATATTTAATGAACCGCTGACTGTATTGCCAGACTGAGTGCAGATCATGGTGGCCTGAGACTGTACCGCCAGAACTGCCTTTCCGGAGGCATTACAGGCATAATAAAAAACTGTGGCCGAAAATTTGCCGTTGTAGTTGAATTGTGCTCCTGATCGCTGCATGCAGTCTGCAAATTCTTTACCGGCCACCAGACCTGCAACAGTATTCTTAAGAGCCTCTTCATAAGAAGCGGCTGTTGTTGAGGTCTTTTTCAGCTCGCTCTGCAATGTCGCGGCCAGGGTATCGACCATGTCACTTTTTGCATCATAGCCGGTCAGCTGGTCAACGGCAATATTGGCGGCGCTGGCAATCGAATCACGAAGGTACCATTCGGCAGTGCTTCGCAACGAGAGACCCAATGGCAGAGTCACGTTGCGCACGCCACCTGGGACGAAGGCACGAAGCCGCAGACCGCCACATTTCAACTCAATATGATAAGCAGCTGCAGGAGGAATTTTCTCGATCGTCAATTCACGGGTTGAA